>NZ_WKDB01000002.1:0-222588 GCF_021606215.1 Pseudomonas sp. PA-5-4B
CATACGAGCTTACGCGGCTGGTCGCGTGGGCGCGGAGAGGGGGATAAGAGACAGCCGAAAGGGTGATGGCCTGGTCGCCACAAAAGCCGCTCCCACATTAGCTTTGCGTCGATATACTAGGCCTCGGTTTGCCCGCCTCGGGCTGCTTAGGGATATCGACCATGCAATGGATTTTCATGCTGATTGGCCTGGTGCTCGGCTGGACACTCGATGAGTCGTTCACCGATGCCGGCTTCGGTGCGCTATTGGGCTTGGGCATTGGTCAGGCGATTCGCCTGTCGAGGCTGTCCGCCCAGGCAGACCAGCAAGCGCTTCAGTTAGAGACCACGCAGAAGGCATTGATAGCCCTGGGTGAGCGCCTGCGGCAACTGGAAGTGCCTGCGCCTACAAACAGCGTGATTGTCGAAGCCCCCATCCCTGAACCTGCACCTGCCGTTGCCAAGCCCGAACTTGTTTGGGAGCTGCCCACCGAACTGGCGCCCGTCGCCGTGATGGCCGAGGCGAGCCAGCCACTGCCGGAGGACGTCTGGACCCCAGCACCAAAACCGAAAGAACCTGCCATCCCCCGCGGCCCCAACCTGATCGAGCGCGCCATCGGCGGCGCCCGCAATTGGCTGTTCGGCGGCAACACCGTGCTGCGCGTTGGCGTGGTGCTGCTGTTCCTTGGCCTGGCCTTCTTGCTGCGTTATGCCACCGAAGGCGTGGTGGTGCCGATTGAACTGCGTTACGCCGGGGTTGCCGCTGCCGCCATCGGCCTGCTGGGCCTGGGTTGGTGGTTACGGCTGCGCAACAGCAATTACGGGCTGATGCTGCAGGGTACCGGGATTGCCGTGTTGTACCTGACGGTGTTTGCTGCGATGCGCCTGCACCCGTTGATCGACCCAGGCGCGGCACTCGGCCTGCTGGTGGCGGTCACGGTGTTCTCGGCAATCCTGGCGATCACCCAGGATGCCCTCGGCCTGGCCTGCGCAGCGGCGCTGGGTGGGTTTGCCGCGCCGATTCTGACCTCAACCGGCGCCGGTAATCATGTGGCGCTGTTCAGTTACTTTGCATTGCTCAACGCCGGCATTCTGGCCATCGCGTGGTTCAAGGCCTGGCGTCTGCTCAACCTGATCGGATTTGTCGGCACCTTCGGCATAGGCTTCGCCTGGGGCATGCGCTCCTACACACCGGAACTGCTGTGGAGCACCGAGCCGTTCCTGATCCTGTTTTTCCTGATGTACCTGGCCGTCGGCCTGTTGTTCGCCCGCCGCAAGCTGCAGGAGGTGGGCGATGCCCCCGAAGGCCGTGAGGCGCTGCTGCGCTGGTCGGCGGCCAAGGGTGATTATGTCGATGGCAGCATGCTGTTCGGCCCGCCGTTGGTAGGCTTTGGCTTGCAGTTCGCCGTGGTGCAGCACCTGGAGTTTGCCGCCGCGTTCAGTGCACTCGGTTTAGGCCTTATCTACATGGGCTTGGCGCGGATGCTGAGTGGCGGGCGCGCCTTGCTGCTGGCCGAAACTTGCCTGGCGCTGGGCGTGATCTTTGCCAGCCTGGCGATTCCGCTGGGCCTCGACGCGCGCTGGACGGCGGCGGCCTGGGCAGTGGAGGGCGCCGGGATCTTCTGGCTTGGCTTGCGTCAGCAGCGGCCGTTGGCTCGTGCGTTTGGCCTGTTGTTACAGTTGGGGTCAGCGCTGGCGTTCCTCAGCGAACTGCGCGTTGGCGAGTTGACCTTGCTCAACGGTGCACCACTGGGCGCGCTGTTGCTGGGCGCGGCCCTGTTGTTCAGCTTCGATCAGTTGCGCAAGGCATCGACCGAACAAGCGGCGCAATGGGAGCGCACCGGCCTGCCCGTGCTGGCGAGCCTGGGATTGACCTTTTTGTACCTGCTTGCACCCTTGTTGTTGCTGACCCAAGGCACCGCCATCAGTTGGGCAATCGCCGGGCTGCTGACGCTGTTTGTCGGCCTGCGCATTGGCTCGCGCACCTTCCTGTTCACTGCCTTTGCTGTGCAATTGCTCGGTGGGGTGTTGTTCCTCCTGCGCTTGCAGGGCGGTGATGGGGCCGCGGTATTCAGTGCCGGTTGGACCGGCTTGTTGACCGCCTCGCTGATCGGCCTGGCGTTGGTCGGCGGCATGCTGATGGCGGCGCGCGATGACATGGTGCGCAGCGATGTGCGGCTGCTGCGTGGCTTGTCGGTGGTGCTGCTCGCGGGTCTGGTGCTGATCAACCTTGCGGTGCTGTTTGTGCTGCCATGGGAAAGCGCCAGCGGCGTGTGGGCGGCCAGTGGCTTGCTGATCATCTGGTTGAGCCTGTACCTGCAACAACGCGTGAGTTTCGTGTTTGGTTTGCTGCTGCAACTGATCGGTGGTGCTTCGTTCTTGTTGGCGGTGCCGCAGTTGCTCGGGCCGTTGAACAGCGAGGGCTTGCGGCCCTTGGCGCACAGCGCTTTCTGGACGCCGATGGTGCTGGGCCTGGCGGCAATGGTGGGCGCCTGGCGCTTGCAACGTGAGTCGCAGGCGCCGGTGTTTGACGTGTTGAAATTGCAACGCCTGTCCGACCTGCTGTTGGTGTGGGGCGCGGCCTGGTGGGCATTGGCGTTGATCGGCGAAGTGCTGCGGTTTATCCCGCAAGCGCTGCAAGGCGCATTTCTGCTCGGCATCGCGGCGCTGAGCGTGGCGATCTGGGCGCTGTTGGCCGCACGTTTACGCTGGGCATCTCTGGGCATGCTGTGCGCCTTGCTGATGCCGGCGGCGGGCGTGGTGTTGCTGGTGTCTGCCCATGATTACTACCACCCGGCAGCGCATTACGGCTGGCTGGCGTGGTTGGCGGTGTTTGTGGTGCATTTTATCGCGCTGCGCCGTTTGGCGGCGGTGGTGCCGGGCAAGGTATTGAGCATCGCTCATGTGTTCGGCTGCTGGATGTTGATCGGTGTGTTGGCGCTGGAGCTGCGTTACGGCCTGTTGCTGCTGTCGAGTGAGTACAACGCCTGGCGTTGGCTGGGTTGGGCGATTCTGCCAAGCCTGTACCTGGTGCTGGCGGCGGCACCGCGCAGTTGGCCGTGGCCGGTGTCGGCAAACCCGCGTGAATACCGTGTGCTGGCCGCGTTGCCGCTGGCGGTATTGATGCTCGGCTGGTTCTGGTTGGCGAACATCTTCAGCGACGGCACGGCGAAACCACTGCCGTACGTGCCATTGCTCAACCCGTTGGACGTGGGCCTGCTGTTCGCATTGCTGGGTATTTACCTGTGGTCGCGCAGCGTGGCGCCGCAGCGCGGGCCGCGTGCTGAACTGATCGCCCAAGGTGTCGCAGGTGCTTCGCTGTTTGCCTTCTTCACGGCCTTGGTGATGCGCACCGCCCACCATTGGGCGGGCGTGCCGTTCCAACTGGATGCCTTGCTGGCGTCCATGTGGGTGCAGGCTGGCCTGTCGCTGGTCTGGACCCTGATCGCCCTGGGCCTGATGATCGGCGGCCACCTGCGCCATCGTCGCGAAGTGTGGCTGATCGGCGCGGCGTTGATTGCGGTGGTGGTCGCCAAGCTGTTCTTTGTCGAGCTGAGCAACCGTGGCGGGCTGGCGCGGATCGTATCGTTTATTGGTGTGGGCGGGCTGTTGCTGGTGGTGGGTTACTTCGCACCGCTGCCGCCCAAACGCGCCGAGCCGGTGTTGGAAACTGAAGGAGCATCCTCTTGATCGGTAAGTTGAGCGTGATCGCGTTGGGCATGTGTTCGACGTTGTCGGCGTGGGCGCAAGAAACGCCCGCCGACTTCACCACACAGGTGCCGTTGGCGGTAAGTGGCAACGGGCCTTGGTATCGCCTGGAGTTGCCGCTGTCGGTGCAATTGAGCGCGCGCCAGGCAGATCTTGGTGATGTGCGCGTGTTCAACGCCGCCGGCGAGCCCCAGGCTTACGCGTTGTCGCGCCAATCAGCGCAACGCACCGAAAGCCGCACGGTGGCCGACGTGAAGTGGTTCCCGTTGTACGCCGCCGACACCCGCCAAAGTGTGCCGGACGTGGTGATGAAATCCACCGCCGAAGGCACGCTGCTGGAAGTGCGCCCGTCCAAGGCCGGCAAACAGGTGCTGCGTGGCTGGGTACTGGACGCCAGCGCGATCAAGGCGCCGTTGCAGCAACTGAGCCTGGACTGGAGTCGCGAACAGGATGGCTTCCAGCGTTTCAGCATTGAAGCCAGCGATGACCTGCAGCACTGGGAACCCTGGGGCGATGGCCAGGTGGCGCGCCTATCGTTTGCCGATGAGCGGGTTGAGCAACATGACGTGAGCCTGCCGGGGCAATCGGCGCGTTACCTGCGCCTGCTGTGGCAAGGCCAGGCCGCGCCGACGCTGACCTCGGCCAAGCTTGTGAGCGCCACCAGCAGCAGCCTGCCAATGCCCTTGGTGTGGTCGCAGCCGTTGTCGGGTACGCGGCTCAAGGCGGGTGAATACAGCTGGCAGTTGCCGACGGGGCTGCATGTGGAGCGCTTGCGCGTCGAGCTCAAGCAGCCCAACACGCTGGCGCCCGTGACGTTGGCGGGGCGGCGGGAAGCCAATCAAGCCTGGCAGCCTTTGAGCAATGGCTTGTTGTATCGCCTGGCCCAGAACGGCCAGGACGTGGTGCAGGATGAATTGCAATTGCCAGGCGTGGCCGTGGGCGAACTTAAGTTGCAGGTGGACGAGCGCGGCGGCGGCCTGGGCGTGGAAGCGCCGGCATTGCGTTTTGCTGTGCGCGCCACGCAGTTGGTGTTCCTGGCGCGGGGCGAGCCGCCGTTTACCCTGGCGTTGGGCAACCCGTCGGTAAAGGCCGCTAACTTGCCGCTGTCGACGCTGATTCCCGACTACAGCGCCGAGCGTATCAAGACCTTGGGGCAGGCCACGGTCACAGGCGACGTGAGGGTCAAATCGCCTGTGATTGCCGTTTCACCCGAAGCGGGCACCGACTGGAAGAAACTCGGCCTGTGGGCCGTGCTCCTGCTGGGTGTAGCGGCGCTAGGGGCGATGGCCTACAGTTTGTTGCGTGCACCGGCGGCCAAGCCGTGAACTCTATTGGGGTTAAATCCTCTGATTAGAGGAAATAACCCTCGACTCGCGTTAAACTGCGCGGGTTTTTAAGCCCCCCATTTTCCGGAGCCTTCCATGTCCCGCGTTACCCTGAGTCGCTATTTGATCGAGCAGACCCGCAGCAACAACACGCCTGCCGATCTGCGCTTCCTTATCGAAGTGGTGGCGCGTGCTTGCAAGGAAATCAGCCACGCCGTGTCCAAAGGCGCACTGGGTGGTGTTCTGGGCAGCATGGGCACTGAAAACGTCCAAGGCGAAGTGCAGAAGAAGCTCGACGTGATTTCCAACGAAATCCTGCTCGAAGCCAACGAATGGGGTGGCCACCTGGCCGGCATGGCGTCCGAAGAAATGGACAATGCCTACCAGATCCCGGGCAAATACCCGAAAGGCGCGTACCTGCTGGTGTTCGACCCACTCGACGGCTCGTCCAACATCGACATCAACGCACCGGTCGGCACTATCTTCTCGGTACTGCGTTGCCCTAACGAATACCTGAGCCAGAACGAAGCCCTGAACGAAAAGGCCTTCCTGCAGCCAGGCACCGAACAGGTTGCTGCCGGTTACGCCATCTACGGCCCGCAGACCATGCTGGTGCTGACCCTGGGTGACGGCGTCAAAGGCTTTACCCTGGACCGCGAAATGGGCAGCTTCGTACTGACCCACGAAGACATCACCATTCCTGCTTCCACCCAGGAATTTGCGATCAACATGTCCAACCAGCGTCACTGGGAAGAGCCTGTGACCCGCTACGTGGGCGAGTTGATGGCCGGCGAAGAAGGCCCGTTGAAGAAGAACTTCAACATGCGCTGGGTCGCTGCGATGGTTGCCGACGTACACCGCATCCTGACCCGTGGTGGCCTGTTCATGTACCCACGTGACAGCCGCGAACCTTCCAAACCGGGCAAGCTGCGCTTGATGTACGAAGCCAACCCGATGTCGTTCCTGGTTGAGCAAGCAGGTGGCGCGTCCACTGACGGCCACCAGCGCATCCTCGACATCCAGCCGGAAGGCCTGCACCAGCGTGTGGCAGTGTTCCTGGGCTCGAAGGAAGAAGTTGAGCGTGTGACGGCTTATCACAAGAAGTAAACCTCTGTGGCGAGGGAGCTTGCTCCCGTTGGGCTGCGAAGCGGCCCCAAAAAGCTTGCGGGCGCTGCGCACCCGAACGGGAGCAAGCTCCCTCGCCACAGAAGCATTCAAGACTTGAAGTTTTGAATGAGAAGAAGCCCCGAAACGTTTCAGCGTTTTCGGGGTTTTTTTGTTTTTGCCCATCGGGAACCAGACACCTCTTTTCCCTTCTAAGCTTCTGGCAGATACCCCAGCTGCTTTGTCTCTCCAGGAGCTTTTCCATGTCTTTACGCCGTCTCTCCCTGCTGGCTTTTTGCGTGCTGTTAGCCGCGTGCAGCAAGGTCAATCAAGAAAATTACGCGAAGCTGTCGGCTGGCATGGCCAAGGCCGAGGTGGAGTCGTTGCTGGGTAAGCCGACCGATTGTTCCGGTGCGCTGGGCATGTCCAGTTGCACGTGGGGCGATAAAAACAGCTTTATCAGCGTGCAGTACGCCGGTGACAAAGTTCTGATGTTTTCCGGGCAAGGCCTGAAGTAAACCGGGGCGCGAGCCTGCGGGAGAAGAAGAATGATGCGTTTTGTTTTGTTTCTTTGCGCCAGTCTGTTTTTGGCGGGCTGCGCCAGCCATTCTGGCGATGATCTGCAACCCAAGACCGCGAGCAACGTCAACCTCAAGCGTTACCAGGGCACCTGGTATGAGTTGGCCCGATTGCCGATGTACTTCCAGCGTAACTGCGCGCAGTCCGAGGCTCGCTACACCCTGCTGCCGGATGGCGATATGTCGGTGTTTAACCGCTGCCTGACCACAGAGTGGAAGTGGGAAGAAGCCAAGGGCACGGCCACGCCGCAAGTGCCGGGCAAGACCGACAAGCTCTGGGTGGAATTCAATAACTGGTTCACCGCGCTGCTGCCAGGCGTCGCCAAGGGCGATTATTGGGTGCTGTACGTGAGTGATGATTACAAGACCGCCATCGTCGGTAGCCCGAGCCGGCGTTATATGTGGATCTTGTCGCGCACACCGACGGTGAGCGCCGACACCCGCGAAGACCTGCTGAGCAGGGCGCGCCAGCAAGGGTATGACACGACGCGACTGATCTTCCGCACGTCGGACAAGCAGATGGCGAAGACCTCGCAGTAACCTGAGGTCACCCTCAATCCAATGTGGGAGCTGGCTTGAATTGGGAGCTGGCTTGTGTGGGAGCTGGCTTGCCTGCGATGCAGACACCTCGGTGTATCAGTTACACCCAGGTGATGCTATCGCAGGCAAGCCAGCTCCCACATTTGTTTTGCATTGTTTTTTAGCCGAGTAGATTCCTCAGAACTTGGGTGAACGCCCGGCTGCTTTCTTCTTCGCCAGCATGATGCCCATCGCGCACCACCCATTTGCCGTTGACCAGCACATCGCGCACTTGGCGATCACCACCGGCGAACAGCCAGCGATTGAGGATGCCATCCTCGGTTGCCGTCGCCAGGTACGGGTCATTGCCATCCAGCACAATCCAATCTGCCCGCTTGCCGACTTCCAATCGACCAATCGGCTGCCCCAACGCTTGGGCGCCGCCGTCCAGTGCAGCATCGAACAGCGTGCGGCCAACCATCGGTTGATCACTGCGATACAGGCGGTTGCGCCGCTGGTCCCGCAGGCGCTGGCCATATTCGAGCCAACGCAACTCCTCCACCACGCTCAGTGACACATGGCTGTCGGAACCGATACCCATACGCCCGCCTTGAGCGAGGAAATCCACCGCCGGGAAAATCCCGTCGCCCAGGTTGGCTTCGGTGGTCAGGCACAAGCCGGCGATTGCCCGGCTCTTGGCCATGCGCGTGACTTCATCGGCGTCAGCATGGGTGGCGTGTACCAGGCACCAACGTTCATCCACTTCAACATTGTCATACAGCCATTGCAGCGGGCGTTTGCCGCTCCAGGCCAGGCAATCATCGACTTCTTTTTGCTGCTCGGCGATGTGGATGTGTACCGGGCAAGCCTTGTCGCTGGCGGCCAGCGCCTCATTGATCTGTTCGGGTGTGACGGCACGCAATGAGTGGAAACACAGGCCCAGTTGCTGCGCTGGCTGCGCCGCCAGAATGGGCTTCAGGCGTGCTTGCAGGTCCAGGTAATCTTCGGTGCTGTTGATAAAGCGCCGCTGGCCTTCATTCGGCGCCTGGCCACCAAAGCCGGAATGGGTGTAGAGCACTGGCAGCAATGTCAGGCCAATCCCACTGCTGGCGGCCGCCTGGCTGATCTGCCGCGACAGCTCCGTGCGATCGGCATACGCCTGGCCGCTGACGTCGTGGTGCACATAATGAAACTCGGCCACCGAGGTGTAACCGGCCTTGAGCATCTCGATATAAAGCTGGCGGGCGATGACCTGCAGTTGTTCCGGGGTGATCTTGCTGACCATGCGGTACATCAAGTCGCGCCAGGTCCAGAAGCTGTCATTCGGGTTGCCGGCCACTTCGGCCAACCCGGCCATGGCGCGCTGGAACGCATGGGAGTGCAGGTTGGGCATGCCCGCCAAAACCGGGCCTCTGAGCCGTTCGGCGTTGTCTGCGCTGGCATTGGGCTCAACCTGGGTCAGCACGCCATCGGCGCTGACTTCAAAGCGTACATCGTTGGCCCATCCATTAGGCAGCAGCGCGCGTTCGGCAAAGAAAGCGGACATGATCAAGGCACCCCGGTCGTGTGTTTATTTGTATATACATATACAGACGTTTGCCTGCTCGGTAAACTCCGGCAATCTATGCATCTTTTCCCCCTGCAAGGATTCCCTGTGCCGACTCCGCCCGCCAAGTCTTCGCTGGCTGCCCACATGGACGAAAGTCCGGCGCCCTTGTATGCCCGCGTCAAACAGATGATCAGCCAGCAGATTCTCAACGGCAACTGGCCGCCCCATTACCGCGTGCCGTCCGAGAGCGAACTGGTCAGCCAGTTAGGCTTCAGCCGCATGACCATCAACCGCGCCCTGCGTGAGCTCACCGCCGAAGGGTTGCTGGTGCGCATGCAGGGCGTTGGCACTTTCGTCGCCGAGCCCAAGAGCCAATCGGCGCTGTTTGAAGTGCACAACATTGCCGATGAGATCGCCTCCCGCGGTCATCGGCATACCTGCCAGGTTATTCACCTGGGCGAAGAGGCCGCCGGCTCCGAACGTGCTGTGGCCCTGGAAATGCGCGAAGGCGGCCGCGTGTTTCACTCGTTGATCGTGCACTTTGAAAACGACATTCCCGTACAAATCGAAGACCGCTTCGTCAACGCTCTGGTTGCGCCGGAATACTTGCAGCAGGATTTCACCCAGCAAACGCCGTACGCCTACCTCAACCAGGTCGCACCACTGACCGAGGGCGAGCATGTGGTTGAAGCCATCCTCGCCGACGCCGCCGAGTGCAAGCTGTTGCAGATCGAGCCGAGCGAGCCTTGCCTGTTGATTCGCCGCCGCACCTGGTCCGGCCGCCAGCCGGTGACCGCCGCGCGTTTGATCCACCCCGGTTCCCGTCATAGCCTGGAAGGACGTTTCAGTAAATGAGTGAAGTGAAAGTCTGGCGCGCCGCCGACTACATCCGCATGCCATGGAAAAACGGCGGCGGCAGCACCGAAGAAATCACCCGTGACGCAGGCACTGGCCTGGATGGCTTTGGCTGGCGCTTGTCGATTGCCGATATAGCCGAATCGGGTGGGTTTTCTACCTTTGCCGGCTACCAGCGTGTGATCACCGTGATCAAAGGTGCGGGCATGGTTCTGACCGTGGATGGCGAGGAACAGCGCGGGCTGTTACCGCTGCAGCCGTTTGCGTTCAAGGGTGAAAGTGAAGTGTCCTGCCGCTTGATCACCGGGCCGATACGCGATTTCAACCTGATTTATTCGCCTGAGCGTTACCACGCACGGTTGCAGTGGATGGATGGTGTGCAGCGGTTTTTCAGCACGGCGCACACGGTGTTGGTGTTCAGTGTGGCGGATGAAGTGAAGGTGCTGGGTGAAAAGCTCGGCCATCACGATTGCCTGCAAATCGACGGTAACAATGACCTGCTGGATATTTCTGTCACCGGCCGCTGCTGCGTAATCGAACTGACCGCACGCGGTTAAAAAACTGTGGGAGCAGGCAAGCCAACTCCCACATTTGCTTTTCATTGCTCATAAGAGCTGTTTCCAGCCGCGCACCAATTTGTTACCGAACGCCCCAGCTTGGCGCAATGCCTGGCAGTGATGAACAATGTCCTCGTCCGCAAACTCCCTCTGTAAGAAAATTCACCAAGCCTCAAAGCCTTAATTTCCGAGGCTTTCACGCACCTCCCAAAAAAATCTCACCCGCTCTCTCACCAAGTTGGCCGCTTGATTGCATATGCTTGTACATACAAGTAAAGATGTGTGCGTAAGACTCTCCTTCGCACCATCAATGTTCGCGCATCATGCCGAGGAGTCCAGCTGTGACCGATTTTTCGAAAGCCAAGCCTACTAAATACCGTGACGTCGAAATCCGTGCCGCCCGCGGTAACAAGCTCACCGCCAAAAGCTGGCTGACTGAAGCACCGTTGCGCATGCTGATGAACAACCTCGACCCGCAAGTGGCCGAGAACCCGAAAGAGTTGGTGGTGTACGGCGGTATCGGCCGTGCGGCGCGCAACTGGGAGTGCTACGACCAGATCGTCGAGAGCCTCACCAACCTGAATGACGACGAGACCCTGCTGGTGCAATCCGGCAAGCCGGTCGGCGTGTTCAAGACCCACAGCAACGCCCCGCGCGTGCTGATCGCCAACTCCAACCTGGTGCCGCACTGGGCCAGTTGGGAACACTTCAACGAACTGGATGCCAAGGGCCTGGCCATGTACGGCCAGATGACCGCCGGCAGCTGGATCTACATCGGCAGCCAGGGCATCGTGCAGGGCACCTACGAAACCTTCGTCGAAGCCGGCCGCCAGCACTACAACAGCGACCTCACCGGCCGCTGGGTCCTCACCGCCGGCCTCGGCGGCATGGGCGGCGCTCAGCCGTTGGCTGCGACCCTGGCTGGCGCTTGCTCGCTGAACATCGAGTGCCAGCAGGTCAGCATCGATTTCCGCCTGGCCAGCCGTTATGTCGACGAGCAAGCCACCGACCTCGACGACGCCCTGGCCCGCATCGCCAAATACACCAAGGAAGGCAAGGCCATCTCCATCGCCTTGCTGGGCAACGCGGCCGAAATCCTGCCGGAACTGATCAAGCGCGGCGTGCGCCCGGACATGGTCACTGACCAGACCAGCGCCCACGACCCACTCAATGGTTACCTGCCTGCCGGCTGGACCTGGGACGAATACCGCGCCCGCGCCAAAACCGAGCCGGCTGCCGTGATCAAGGCCGCCAAGCAGTCGATGGCCGTGCACGTCAAAGCCATGCTGGAATTCCAGAAACAAGGCATCCCGACTTTCGACTACGGCAACAATATCCGCCAGATGGCCCAGGAAGAAGGCGTAGAAAACGCCTTCGACTTCCCAGGCTTCGTACCGGCCTACATCCGCCCGCTGTTCTGCCGTGGCATCGGCCCGTTCCGCTGGGCTGCGCTGTCGGGTGACCCGCAAGACATCTACAAGACCGACGCCAAAGTCAAAGAGCTGATCCCGGACGACGCGCACCTGCACAACTGGCTGGACATGGCGCGCGAACGCATCAGCTTCCAGGGCCTGCCAGCACGTATCTGCTGGGTTGGCTTGGGCCAACGCGCCAAGCTCGGCCTGGCATTCAACGAAATGGTGCGCAGCGGTGAGCTGTCGGCACCCGTAGTGATCGGCCGTGACCACCTCGACTCCGGCTCGGTCGCAAGCCCCAACCGCGAAACCGAAGCCATGCAGGACGGCTCCGACGCCGTGTCCGACTGGCCACTGCTCAACGCCTTGCTCAACACCGCGAGCGGCGCGACCTGGGTTTCGCTGCACCACGGCGGCGGCGTGGGCATGGGCTTCTCCCAGCACTCGGGCATGGTGATCGTCTGCGACGGCACCGATGAAGCGGCTGAGCGGATCGCCCGCGTACTGCACAACGACCCGGCCACCGGGGTGATGCGTCACGCCGATGCCGGTTACCAGATCGCCATCGATTGCGCCAAGGAGCAGGGCCTGAACCTGCCGATGATCAAATAACGGCTGGCCTGGTTCCTGTGGGAGCTGGCTTGTGTGGGAGCTGGCTTGCCTGCGATGCGGGCGACTCGGTCTCTCGGCAGACCGAGGGGATGCCATCGCAGGCAAGCCAGCTCCCACAGTAGAACCCGAAATCTGCACACCCAGAACAATCCATCAGAGGTTGACCAACATGGCTGCAAATGACACCACACCGTTGATCGAAAGGCGTTCGATCGACTACATCCCGGAAGCGGAAAGACACGGTCGTCTATTGAGCCAGTTCACCCTGTGGATGGGTGCCAACCTGCAAATCACCGCGATTGTCACCGGGGCCTTGGCCGTGGTGCTCGGCGGTGATGTGTTCTGGTCGTTGATCGGTCTGTTGATCGGCCAACTCATCGGCGGCGGCGTCATGGCGTTGCATGCGGCGCAAGGGCCAAAGCTTGGCCTGCCACAGATGATCTCCAGCCGGGTGCAGTTCGGCGTTTACGGTGCAGCCATCCCGATTGTGCTGGTCTGTTTGATGTACCTCGGTTTCACCGCGACCGGGACCGTGCTGTCGGGGCAGGCACTGGGCCAGTTGTTCGGGGTCAGCGACAGCGTCGGTATCCTGATTTTTGCCAGCGTCATCGTACTGGTCACCGTGCTGGGCTACCGGGTGATCCACTTTATTGGGCGTGTCGCCAGCGTCATTGGCGTGATTGCCTTTGTCTATCTGTTCAGTCGTTTGATGAGCCAGACCGACGTTGGCGCGCTTTTGCAGATCCGCCACTTCAGCTGGAGCAGTTTCCTGCTGGCGGTGTCGCTCGCGGCATCCTGGCAGATCGCCTTCGGCCCTTACGTGGCGGACTATTCACGTTACCTGCCAAGCAAGACATCTTCGCTGAAAACCTTTCTCGCCGCCGGTGCAGGTTCGGTCATTGGCGCTCAGGTGGCGATGGTCCTTGGCGTGTTTGCCGCGGCCATGTCCAACGGGCAATTTGCCGGTCACGAAGTCGCCTACATCGTTGGGTTGAGTGGTACAGGCGCCACCGCTGCGCTGCTGTACTTCAGCATCGCGTTCGGCAAGGTCACCATCTCTACCCTGAACTCCTACGGCAGCTTCATGTGCATTGCGACCATCGTCAGCGGCTTCCGTGGTCGCCTTGAGGTCACCCGCCTGCAGCGTCTGGTGTTCGTGCTGGTGATTGTCGGCACTGCAACCCTGATCGCGTTGCTCGGCCAGCACTCGTTCCTCGGTGCGTTCAAGTCTTTCATCCTGTTTCTGCTGGCGTTCTTTACGCCGTGGAGTGCGATCAACCTGGTGGATTACTACTGCATCACCCGCGAGCGCTATGACGTCCCGGCTTTGGCCGACCCGAATGGCCGCTACGGTCGCTGGAACCTGCTCGGTATCAGCGTCTATGTGTTCGGTGTGCTGGTGCAGTTGCCGTTCATCTCCACCAAGTTCTACACCGGCCCTTTGGTTGCCGCGCTGGGTGATGTGGATATCTCCTGGATCATCGGCCTGGTACTGCCAGCGGCCTTGTACTACGTCTGTGCGAAAAAATGGCACGGCACGGTGCCCGATCAACTGATCCTGCCAATAGAGCAGGGCGCTGCACCAACGACAAACGGGCTGGCTGCACAGGCCTGATGGGACGTGGACAGGGCAGGATGCCTACTGACTGCCGTAATCCATTTCAAGATTGGGAGCGTCACAACAATGAAGATGAATAAAACCTTGCTGGCCACCGTGTTATCTGCAGGCTTGCTGGCCTCTGCCGGCGCCCAGGCGGCGGGTTGGTGCGAGTCCGGCAAACCGGTGAAATTCGCCGGGCTGAACTGGGAAAGCGGCATGTTGCTCACCGACATCCTGCAAACCGTGCTGGAGAAAGGCTACGGCTGCAAAACCGATAGCTTGCCGGGTAACTCCATCACCATGGAAAACGCCCTGAGCAGCAACGACATCCAGGTTTTCGCCGAAGAGTGGGTAGGCCGCAGCGAGGTCTGGAACAAGGCCGAGAAGGCCGGCAAAGTTGTCGGTGTTGGTGCGCCGGTGGTCGGCGCCGTGGAAGGCTGGTATGTGCCGCGTTATGTGATCGAAGGCGACGCCAAGCGCAAGCTGGAACCCAAGGCACCAGACCTGAAAAATATCGCCGACCTGGCCAAATACGCCTCGGTATTCAAGGACCAGGAAGAGCCCTCCAAGGGCCGCTTCTACAACTGCCCGGCCGGCTGGACCTGTGAGCTGGATAACAGCGAAATGCTGAAAAGCTATGGCCTGGAAAGCACCTACACCAACTTCCGCCCTGGCACCGGCCCGGCGCTGGATGCCGCCGTGCTGTCGAGCTACAAGCGTGGCGAGCCGATCCTGTTCTACTACTGGTCGCCAACCCCGCTGATGGGCCAGGTCGATCTGGTCAAGCTGCAGGAAAAGCCCGGTGTGGATAAAAGCGTGAGCATCAAGGTCGGCCTGTCCAAAACCTTCCACGAGCAAGCGCCGGAACTCGTGGCGGTGCTGGAGAAGGTCAACCTGCCCATCGACCTGCTTAACCAGAACCTCGGTCGCATGGCCAAAGAGCGGATTGAGTCGCCAAAACTGGCGAAAATTTTCCTCAAGGAACATCCTGAAGTCTGGCACGCATGGGTGAGCGACGACGCAGCCAAGAAAATCGACGCGGCCTTGTAGGTCAAGCGTGTCCGGCTACCCTCAAGGGCCAGCCGGGCACCCGGCCACAACCCACTGGATCGAGAGCACGCTATGTTTCCTGAGAGTTTTACGTTTTCCATCGCCGACTGGGTCAACGGTTGGGTGGACTCACTGGTCACCAACTACGGCGATGTGTTCCGGCACATCTCCGACACGCTGTTATGGGCCATCGTCAACCTGGAAGGCTTGCTGCGTGCAGCGCCCTGGTGGCTGATGCTCGCCATTGTCGGCGGCATCGCCTGGCATGCCACCCGCAAGGTGGTGACCACGGCGGTGATCGTCGGTCTGCTGTTCCTGGTGGGTGCGGTTGGCCTGTGGGACAAGCTCATGCAAACCCTGGCACTGATGATGGTCGCCACGGTGATCTCGGTGCTGATCGGCATTCCGTTGGGCATTTTGTCTGCACGCAGCAATCGCCTGCGGTCGGTATTGATGCCGCTGCTCGACATCATGCAAACCATGCCCAGCTTCGTGTACCTGATCCCGGTGCTGATGCTGTTTGGCCTGGGCAAGGTGCCGGCGATTTTCGCCACGGTGATCTACGCCGCGCCACCGTTGATTCGCCTCACCGACTTGGGCATTCGCCAGGTCGACGGCGAAGTCATGGAAGCCATCAATGCCTTCGGTGCCAACCGCTGGCAGCAACTGTTTGGCGTGCAACTGCCGCTGGCGCTGCCGAGCATCATGGCCGGTATCAACCAGACCACCATGATGGCGTTGTCGATGGTGGTGATCGCCTCGATGATCGGCGCCCGTGGCCTGGGTGAAGACGTGCTCGTCGGCATCCAGACCCTCAACGTCGGCCGTGGCCTCGAGGCCGGGCTGGCGATTGTGATTCTTGCAGTGGTCATCGACCGCATTACCCAGGCCTACGGTCGTCCACGGCATGAGGCGAGCAAATGACTACTGTCAGCAAAATTGAAGTTAAAAACGTCTTCAAGATTTTTGGCAACCGCTCCAAGGAAGCCCTGGCGCTGGTTGGCCAGGGCAAGACCAAGGATCAGGTGCTGGCCGAGACCGGTTGCGTGGTCGGCGTGAACGACCTGTCACTGAGCATCGGCACGGGCGAGATCTTTGTGATCATGGGCCTTTCGGGTTCGGGCAAGTCCACGTTGGTGCGTCACTTCAACCGCCTGATCGATCCAACCAGCGGCGCGATCCTGGTGGACGGCGAAGACATCCTGCAACTGGACATGGAAGCCCTGCGCCAATTCCGTCGCCACAAGATCAGCATGGTGTTCCAGAGCTTCGGCCTGCTGCCCCACAAGAGCGTGCTCGACAACGTCGCCTACGGCCTCAAGGTGCGCGGCGAAACCAAGCAGGTGTGCGCCGAACGTGCGTTGCACTGGATCGAAACCGTGGGCCTCAAAGGCTACGAAAACAAATACCCGCACCAGCTTTCCGGTGGCATGCGCCAACGTGTAGGCCTGGCCCGCGCCTTGGCAGCCGATACCGACATCATCCTGATGGACGAAGCCTTCAGCGCCCTCGACCCGCTGATCCGCGCCGAGATGCAGGACCAGTTGCTGGAGCTGCAAAAGACCCTGCACAAGACCATCGTGTTCATCACCCACGACCTCGACGAGGCGGTGCGCATTGGCAACCGCATTGCGATTCTCAAGGACGGCAAGCTGATCCAGGTCGGCACGCCGCGCGAGATTCTGCATTCGCCGGCGGATGAGTATGTGGACCGGTTTGTTCAGCGCCGGGCGGCGGTGGTGTAGCTGATCGTTCCCACGCTCTGCGTGGGAATACATCCCGTGACGCTCCGCGTCACACCTGATAGCGGGACGCGGAGCGTCCCAGGCGGCGTTCCCACGCAGAGCGTGGGAACGATCAATTCAAGAGGCTCAAGATGTCCCAGGCAACAAAAATCATCATCGCCGACGCTCCACTGCGTTGGCAGGACGTGGTCGCCGTCGCCCGCCACGGCGCCGTGCTCGAACTCTCGGGCCACGCCTGGGCGCGTATCGACAATGCCCAGGCCATCGTGCAACGCATCGTCACCAGCGGCGAACGCGCCTATGGTGTGAATACCGGCCTGGGCGCGCTGTGCAATGTGTCGCTCAAGGGTGAACAACTCAGCCAGTTGTCGCGCAACACACTGCTGAGCCACGCCTGTGGCGTCGGGCCGCTGCTGAGCGACGAACAGACCCGCGCGATCATCTGCGCAGCCATCATCAACTACAGCCACGGCAAATCCGGCCTGCACCCGCAGGTGGTGCATTCGTTGCTGGCGCTGCTCAACCATGGCATCACGCCGCAAGTGCCGTCCCAGGGCTCGGTGGGCTACCTGACCCACATGGCCCACATTGGCGTGGCCTTGCTCGGGGTTGGCGAGGTGAGCTATCGCGGCCAGATCGTGACGGCGCAAGCCGCCTTAAAAGCCGAAGGTTTACAGCCTGTGGTGCTCGGCGCCAAAGACGGCCTGTGCCTGGTCAATGGCACGCCGTGCATGACCGGCCTGAGCTGCCTGGCCCTGGCCGACGCGCATCACCTGCTGCAATGGGCCGACGTGATCGGCGCCATGAGTTTCGAAGCCCAGCGTGGTCAGATCGACGCCTTCGACGAAGCCATCATCGCCCTCAAGCCACACCCAGGCATGCAGCAAGTCGGCATCAACCTGCGTGCCTTGCTTGACGGCAGTGAAGTGATCGCCAGCAGCAAAGGCATCCGCACCCAGGACGCGCTGAGCATCCGCTCGATCCCGCAGATTCACGGTGCGGCGCGTGATCAGGTGGAACACGCCACGCGCCAGATCGAGACCGAACTCAACAGCGCCACCGACAACCCGCTGGTGCTCGGCACGCCGGACAACTACCGCGTGGTGTCCCAGGCCAACCCGCATGGGCAGTCTGTGGCGCTGGCGGCCGACATGCTCGCCATCGCCATGGCCGAAATCGGCTCGGTGGCCGAGCGTCGCCTGGACCGCCTGATCAACCCGCACGTCAGTGGTTTGCCGGCGTTCCTGGTCAGCAACCCTGGGGTCAACTCCGGGATGATGATCGTGCAGTACGTCGCCGCCTCGCTGTGCGGGCAAAACCGTCAGCTGGCGCAACCGGCGGTGCTCGACAATTTCGTTACCTCGGGCCTGCAGGAAGACCACCTGAGCATGGGCACCAATGCCGCGCTCAAGCTGCATCAGCTGTTGGCCAACGTCACGCAGATTCTCGCCATCGAGTACCTGCTGGCAGCCCAGGCGTTCGAGTTTTTGAAGGGCCAGCGTTTCGGCGCGGGTACTGACAGCGCCTGGCGTCTGCTACGCGAAAAGGTCGCACCTTACGAACAAGACCGTTGGTTGGCGCCAGATATTGCCGCCACCGCCGCGCTGCTCAAAGACACCGCTTTGCTGCGCTCAGCAATTCCCCATTTGCACTAAACACTTATTCAAAAGAACAATTCAAAGGAGCATGAATGTGACTGCGCTAAATTTGATTCCAGGCCAACTGAGCCTTGCCCAACTGCGAGCCATCTACCAGCAGCCGGTAACCCTCACTCTGGATGACAGCGCCACGGCGCAGATCGAAGCCAGTGTGGCCTGCGTGGAACAGATTCTCGCCGAGAACCGCACCGCCTACGGCATCAACACCGGTTTTGGCCTGCTGGCCTCGACCCGCATTGCCAGTGAAGACCTGGAAAACCTCCAGCGTTCCCTGGTGCTGTCCCACGCCGCCGGCGTCGGTGAGCCGATCAGCGACGCGCTGGTGCGGCTGGTCATGGTGCTCAAGGTCAACAGCCTGAGCCGTGGGTTCTCCGGCATTCGTCGCCAGGTGATCGACGCGCTGATCGCACTGATCAACGCCGAAGTGTACCCGCACATTCCGCTCAAAGGTTCGGTCGGTGCTTCCGGCGACTTGGCGCCATTGGCGCATATGTCGCTGGTGCTGCTGGGCGAAGGCAAGGCGCGCTACAAGGGCGAATGGTTGGAAGCCACCGAAGCGCTGAAAGTTGCCGGCCTGACGCCGCTGACGCTGGCGGCCAAAGAAGGCCTGGCGCTGCTGAACGGCACCCAGGTATCCACCGCTTATGCCTTGCGCGGCCTGTTCGAAGGCGAAGACCTGTTCGCCGGTGCGCTGGCGTGCGGTGCCCTCACCGTGGAAGCGGTATTGGGCTCGCGCTCGCCGTTTGATGCACGTATCCATGCCGCCCGTGGCCAGCGTGGTCAGATCGACGCGGCCGCGGCTTATCGCGACCTGCTCGGCGAGAGCAGCCAGGTGTCCCAGTCGCACCAGAACTGCGACAAGGTGCAAGACCCGTATTCCCTGCGTTGCCAGCCGCAAGTCATGGGCGCCTGCCTGACCCAGTTCCGCCAGGCTGCCGACGTGCTGGTGGTAGAGGCCAACGCCGTGTCGGATAACCCGCTGGTATTTGCTGCCGAGGGCGACGTGATTTCCGGCGGTAACTTCCACGCCGAGCCGGTGGCCATGGCTGCCGACAACATGGCGCTGGCCATCGCCGAAATCGGCTCGCTGAGCGAGCGTCGTATCTCGTTGATGATGGACAAGCACATGTCGCAACTGCCGCCGTTTTTGGTCGGCAATGGCGGGGTGAACTCCGGTTTCATGATCGCCCAGGTCACCGCTGCGGCGCTCGCCAGTGAGAACAAGGCGCTGGCGCATCCCCATAGCGTGGACAGCCTGCCGACGTCGGCCAACCAGGAAGACCACGTGTCCATGGCCCCGGCTGCGGGCAAGCGTTTGTGGGAAATGGCTGAAAATACCCGTGGTGTGCTCGCAGTTGAGTGGCTGGCGGCATGCCAGGGCCTGGACCTGCGCGATGGCTTGAAGACTTCGACCAAGCTGGAAAAAGCCCGCGGGATCCTGCGCGACAAAGTGGCGTTTTATGAGAAGGACCGCTTCTTTGCCCCGGACATCAATGCCGCCAGCAAACTGCTCGCCAGCCGCTGCCTGAATGAGCTGGTGCCGGCCAAGCTCCTGCCGAGCTTGTAACCGCAACGCAACCCAGTGTGGGAGCTGGCTTGCCTGCGATAGCTATCTGTCAGTTGAAACATGTGTGACTGACATACGATCGTTCCCACGCTCTGCGTGGGAATGTTGCCCTGGACGCTCCGCGTCCGCTTTAAGAGTCGTGACGCGGAGCGTCACAGGATGTGTTCCCACGCGGAGCGTGGGAACGATCTTCTCCTCATAAAAATAATAGGGACGAGAAATGCACCAGCAAGAAAAGGGTTTGAAACGCGGGTTGAGCGCCCGACATATTCGCTTCATGGCACTCGGTTCCGCGATCGGCACCGGGTTGTTCTATGGTTCCGCCTCTGCCATCCAAATGGCCGGCCCTGCCGTGCTGCTGGCCTACCTGATCGGCGGCGCCGCCGTGTTCATGGTGATGCGTGCTCTCGGTGAAATGGCCGTGCACAACCCGGTGTCAGGCTCCTTCGGCCAGTACGCCAGCACCTACCTGGGGCCTATGGCCGGGTTTGTGCTCGGCTGGACCTACGCATTTGAAATGATCATCGTCTGCCTCGCCGACGTCACCGCCTTTGGCATCTACATGGGCTTCTGGTTTCCCGAGGTCGCACGTTGGGTCTGGGTGCTCGGCATCGTGTTTTTGATCGGCGGCCTGAACCTGTGCAACGTCAAAGTGTTTGGCGAAATGGAGTTCTGGCTGTCGCTGCTCAAGGTCGGCGCCATCGTGGCGATGATCCTCGGCGGCTTTGGCATCATGCTGTTTGGCATTCATTCTGCTGGCGAAACCCAGGCCAGCGGCTTGAGCAACCTGTGGGCCCACGGCGGCTTCATGCCTAACGGCATTGGCGGCCTGATCGCCTCGTTCGCGGTGGTGATGTTTGCGTTTGGCGGCATCGAAATCATCGGCATCACGGCCGGTGAAGCCAAAGACCCGCAGCGCGTGATCCCCAAGGCGATCAATGCGGTGCCGCTGCGCATCCTGCTGTTCTACGTGCTGACCCTGTTTGTGCTGATGGCCATCTACCCGTGGCCACAGATTGGCAGCCAGGGCAGTCCGTTCGTGCAGATCTTCAGCAACCTTGGCATCGGCTCGGCAGCGACCATCCTCAATATCGTGGTGATCTCGGCCGCCGTCTCGGCCATCAACAGCGACATTTTTGGCGCCGGCCGCATGATGTATGGCCTGGCCCAGCAAGGGCAGGCGCCCAAGGGTTTTGCGCAGCTGTCCAAGCAAGGCGTGCCGTGGATGACTGTACTGGTAATGGGCGCGTCGTTGCTCGGCGGCGTGGTGCTCAACTACCTGATCCCGGAAAACGTGTTCCTGTTGATTGCCTCGATTGCCACTTTCGCCACCGTGTGGGTGTGGCTGATGATCCTGTTTACCCAGGTTGCCATGCGCCGCTCGATGACCAGGGAACAGGTGGCCGAACTGAAATTCCCGGTGCCGTTCTGGCCGTATGCGCCAGCGGCGGCCATTGTGTTCATGCTGTTCGTGTTTGGCGTGCTGGGTTACTTCCCGGACACCCAGGCCGCTTTGCTGGTCGGCGCCGTCTGGATCGTGTTGCTGGTCCTCGCCTACCTGCTGTGGGTCAAGCCCGCTGCCGGGCAGGGGGCCAAGGTCCATTACGACCCGGCTTTGTCTCATCGATAACTTAGGGAGGCGTTGATGAAAACGCTTTGGCAACACTGCCACGTCGCAACTATGGCCCAGGGCAAATACTCGATCATCGAGGATGCCGCCATGGTCACCGCGGGTTCGCTGATCGAGTGGATCGGCCCCCGCAGCCAGGCGCCAGTGGCGGATTACGCCCAGGTGCATGACCTGCAAGGTGCGTGGGTCACCCCCGGGCTGATCGACTGCCACACCCACACGGTGTTCGGCGGCAATCGCAGCGGCGAATTCGAGCAGCGCCTTGAAGGCGTGAGCTACGCCGAAATCGCTGCCAAGGGTGGCGGTATTGCCAGCACCGTGCGCGCCACCCGTGCCGCCACGGAAGATGAATTGTTTGCCAGCGCTGAAAAGCGCTTGCGCAGTTTGCTGCGTGACGGCGTGACCACGGTGGAGATCAAGTCCGGCTACGGCCTTGACCTGGCCAACGAGCGCAAGATGCTGCGGGTTGCGCGGCGCCTTGGCCAGATGCTGCCGGTGAGCGTGCGCGCCACGTGCCTGGCGGCTCACGCGCTGCCGCCGGAGTACAAGGATCGCGCTGACGACTACATCGACCACATCTGCACCGAGATGCTCCCGGCGCTCGCGGCCGAAGGGCTGGTGGATGCGGTAGACGCCTTCTGTGAGTACCTGGCGTTTTCCACCGAGCAAGTGGAGCGTGTATTCAAGGTCGCCCAGCAGTTGGGCTTGCCGGTGAAACTGCACGCCGAGCAGCTTTCCTCATTGCACGGCTCCAGCCTGGCGGCGCGTTACCACGCACTGTCGGCGGACCACCTGGAGTTCATGACCGAAGAAGACGCCATCGCCATGGCCGCGTCCGGCACTGTCGCGGTGTTGCTGCCGGGCGCGTTCTACTTCCTGCGTGAAACCCAGTTGCCGCCGATGGATGCGCTGCGCAAGCACGGTGTGAAAATCGCCATCGCCAGTGACCTCAACCCCGGCACCTCGCCGGCGCTGTCGGTACGCCTGATGCTGAACATGGCCTGCACCCTGTTCCGCATGACCCCGGAAGAAGCCTTGGCCGGCGCCACGCAACATGCGGCCACCGCGCTGGGCATGGGTGACACCCACGGTTCGCTGGAAGTGGGCAAAGTCGCGGATTTCGTCGCCTGGCAGATTGATCGCCCCGCCGACCTGGCTTACTGGCTGGGCGGCGAGCTGGATAAACGCGTCGTGCGCCATGGCGTCGACGTCACCGTCTGAGGAGTGTTGTTGTGGATAAGGTTCTGAGTTTTAAACAAGGCCGTGTGCCGCTGCTGATCAGCATGCCCCACGCGGGGTTGCGCCTGACGCCTGCGGTCGAAGCCGGGCTGATCCCCGAGGCGCAAAGCCTGCCGGACACCGACTGGCACATCCCCACGCTGTATGACTTTGCCGAGGCATTGGGCGCCAGCACCTTGTCGGCCGAGTACTCGCGGTTTGTGATTGACCTGAACCGGCCGTCCGACGACAAACCGCTCTACGCCGGCGCCACCACCGGGCTGTACCCGGCGACCCTGTTCGATGGCGTGCCGTTGTTCCGTGAAGGGCAGGTGCCGTCCGAAGAAGAACGCGTAACCTACCTGCAAAAAATCTGGGGGCCGTACCACCGCACCCTGCAAGAAGAACTTGCCCGGCTCAAGGCCGAGTTCGGTTATGCCTTGCTGTTTGATGCGCACTCGATCCGTTCGGTGATCCCGCACCTGTTCGAGGGCAAGCTGCCGGACTTTAACCTCGGCACCTTCAACGGCGCGGCGTGTGACCCCGAGCTGGCCAGCCAGCTGGAAGGCATCTGCGCTCAGCATCCGCAGTTCACCCATGTGCTGAACGGGCGCTTCAAGGGCGGGCATATCACTCGCCACTATGGCGACCCGGCGCAGGATATTCATGCGGTGCAGTTGGAGCTGTGCCAGAGCACGTATATGGAAGAGGTTGAGCCGTTCCGGTATCGCCCTGATTTGGCTGCGCCGACCCAGGTTGTGTTGAAGCAGTTGCTGGAAGGGTTGTTGGCCTGGGGGCAGAAGCGCTACGGCTGATATCGCTATCGCAGGCAAGCCAGCTCCCACATTTGGATGTATTCACAGCTCAAAATGTGGGAGCTGGCTTGCCTGCGATGGGGCCTTCCGGGTCGCCCCAGTGCAACTGCCGGTCGCCACAGTTCGTGTCAGCACAGGTTCCGCTGGGTAAGGTTGTGGGTACGGCGCACCAGACGCCACTTCCCACAATAAAAGCTGCCCAGTGAGACCTCATCCATGAAAAGACTGTTGTTGATCCTCACCGGCGCGGCTTTGATCAGCGCCAACGCCATGGCCGCAGAACCTGCATCCTGTAAAACCATCCGCATGGGCGTGGTCAGCTGGACCGACGTCATCGCTACCTCAGGCATGGCCGACGTGCTGCTCAATGGCCTGGGCTACGACAGCAAGCAGACCAGCGCGGTGCAGCAGATCATCTTTGCCGGCATTCGCGACAAACGCCTGGATATCTTCCTCGGCTACTGGAAACCGGCGATGGATAACAACATCGCACCGTTCCTGGCCGCCAAGCAGGTCAAGGTGTTCGACACGCCCAGCCTCGCCGACGCCCAAGCCACCCTGGCCGTGCCGCAATACGTGGCGGATGCCGGGCTGAAGACGTTTGCCGACATCGCCCGCTTCAAGGACAAGTTGGGCGGCAAGATCTACGGCATCGAGCCGGGCAGTGGCGCCAATACCGATATCCAAAAGATGATCGACACCAACCATTTCGGCCTGGGCGGCTTCAAACTGGTAGCTTCCGGTGAAGCGGGCATGCTCGCAGCGGTGCAGCGAGCGGTGAACCGCAAGGAGTTCGTGGTGTTCGTCGGCTGGACCCCGCACCCGATGAACATCAATATGAAAATGGCCTACCTCACCGGCAGTGAAGATGTGTTCGGCCCGGACGAAGGTCGCGCCACGGTTTCCACCGTCACCGCGCCGGATTTTGGCGAACGCTGCCCCAACGCCAACCGTTTGTTGCAGAACCTGACCTTCACCGCTGCCCAGGAAAGCCAGTTGATGGTGCCGATCATGGAACGCCAGTCGCCGCAGGAGGTGGCCAGGCAATGGTTGCGTGACCACCCAGAGGATTTGCAGCGCTGGTTGGCCGGGGTCAAGGCGTTTGATGGCAGCGATGGCGTGGCGGCAGTGCAGGCCAGCCTCAAACCCTGAAAACACCGCCGGGCAAAATGTGGGAGCTGCGGTGCGACGATTCGACTGGCCTGCGATAGCGGTGTATCAGTGAATGAAGAGGTGACTGACACACTGCTATCGCAGGCAAGCCAGCTCCCACGTTTAGATCTCCATTCTCAGGGATATTGAGCATGTATCCGATTTCAGCGCAGCTTGCCGCCTTCATCGCCAAAACCGAATCCTTCACCAGTGACGACTCTTCGCTGGCGGGCTTGCGCCATAACTACGACCGTATGTGCCAGGCCTTCACGCCACCGAAGCCTGAAGGGCTGCAACTGTCGGACTTTTCCCTGGGCGGTGTAGGCGTGCGCAGTTACCTACCCACGGCGCCAGCGCCGACGGAGGGCTGGCCCTGTCTCCTTTATATGCACGGTGGCGGCTGGGTGGTCGGCGGGTTGGACTCCCACGACTTCATCTGCTTCGAACTGGCGAGCGCGTTGCAGGTCCTGGTGATCGCCATCGACTACCGTCTGGCGCCGGAGTACCCGTTCCCGGCAGCCTACCAAGACTGTCGCGCCGTATGGCAGGCAATCCAGGCCGCGCAGGGGCCGCACGCCATCAACCTGCAACGCCTGGTGGTGATGGGCGACAGCGCGGGCGGCAATCTGGCGGCGGCGCTGTGCCTGGGGCTGCGCGACGACGGCCAGCCGCTGCCCATGGCCCAGGTGCTGATTTACCCCGGCCTGGGCGGGCCTGCCGATTTGCCCTCGCGGCGTGACTGCATGGACGCACCGCTGCTCAGTACTGCCGACACCGACTGCTACCTGGCAATGTACCTGCATGCTGCGGTCACGCCATCGGCCTATGCCATGCCTTTGTTGGCCGAGCATTTCGGCGGCTTGCCCAAGGCGTTGATCGCCGTGGCCCAGTTCGACCCGTTGCGCGATGACGGCATGCTCTATGCCGAACGGCTGCAACAGGCCGGTGTGCCCGCCGTGCTGTATCCCGGCAAAGGTCTGGTCCACGGTTGCTTGCGCGCGCGCGGCCAAGCCCCGGAGGTGGATCAGCTTTATAACTATCTGCTGCATTACCTCAGGAGCGAAGGGCTGACACAGGTCTAAGTATTCAAGGACATGCTCATTGCACAATTCGGGTTTATGATGCCAGACGGCAAGAATAATAGACGTCCCCTCAGGGATGAACCCGACACCCTATGGAGCGCGCAATGCAGACTTGGTACCCGCAGATCAAACCCTACGCCCGGCACGATCTGGCAGTCGATGACACCCACACGCTGTACGTCGATGAAAGTGGCTCCCCCGAAGGTTTGCCTGTCGTCTTCATCCATGGCGGCCCCGGCTCCGGTTGCGATGCCCAGAGCCGCTGCTATTTCGACCCGAACCTGTACCGCATCGTTACCTTCGACCAGCGTGGCTGCGGGCGTTCCACGCCGCGAGCGAGTCTTGAAAACAACACCACCTGGGATCTGGTCGCCGACCTCGAGCGCATCCGCGAACACCTGGGCATCGATAAATGGGTGCTGTTTGGTGGTTCCTGGGGCTCGACCCTGTCGCTGGCCTATGCGCAAAGCCACCCTGAGCGTGTGCATGGTTTGATCCTGCGCGGTATCTTCCTGGCCCGCCCGCAAGATATTCATTGGTTCTACCAGGAAGGCGCGAGCCGCATGTTCCCGGATTACTGGCAGGACTACCTTGCCCCGATCCCGGCGGACGAGCGCCACGACATGGTTGCCGCCTACCACAAGCGCCTCACCGGCAACGACCAGATCGCCCAGATGCACGCAGCCAAAGCCTGGTCCGGCTGGGAAGGGCGCATGCTCGGCCTGTGCCCGAGCCCGCAGCACGTCGAGCGTTTTTCCGAGCCGCAGCGCGCCCTGTCGATTGCGCGTATCGAGTGCCACTACTTCACCAATAACTCTTTCCTGGAGCCCAACCAGCTGATTCGCGATATGCACAAGATCGCCCATCTGCCTGGCGTCATCATCCATGGCCGCTACGATATGATCTGCCCGCTGGACAACGCCTGGGAGCTGCATCAGGCCTGGCCCAACAGTGAGCTGCAGGTGATTCGCGAGGCTGGCCATGCGGCATCCGAGCCGGGCATCACCGATGCGTTGGTGCGTGCGACCGGCGAGATGGCACGGCGCCTGCTTGATCTGCCGCCAGAAGAAGCATGAAGGGCCTGTTGCAACGGGTGCGTGGCGCCCGGGTCGAGGTGGCGGGTGAAGTCGTAGGCTCGATAGACCAGGGATTACTGGTGCTGGTCGCCGTGGAACCTTCAGATACGCCCGAGAGTGCCGACAAACTGTTGCACAAGCTGCTTAACTATCGGGTGTTCAGCGACGATGAGGGCAAGATGAACCTGTCCTTGAAGGACATTGGCGGTGGTTTGCTGCTGGTATCGCAGTTCACCCTGGCGGCGGACACCAAAAGCGGGTTGCGGCCCAGCTTCTCCACGGCGGCCCCACCGGCCCTGGGAGCCGCGCTTTTTGAACACTTGTTGTTACAAGCGCAACAATTGCATGGCAAGGTGGCATCGGGGCGTTTTGGCGCTGATATGCAGGTGCATTTGGTCAATGATGGCCCTGTGACCTTCCTCTTACAGACATGAATGTATTAAAAACGACTTTAATGCCTAAAAACGCAGGGTTTCGCTACAAATACTTCGTTGTCCCTGATGCGTTGTTTCGCGGGCTACTAGATAATCGCGCGCTATGGGGATCAGCGTAAATTGGTCCATTTTTGACTTAGGTAGAGACTTGTCCGACGGCCTTTGGGGAATCATTTTGACCCAGAGGAGTCGGAACAATGCTCGCCAACCTGGCATATAGATAGCTGGCCGTTGGTTTTTTGATCTGTTTTCGGCGAGGGTTGCTCGTGATTGTTAGTCCCTGTAATGCACCAAAATTGTCTGCCAAACGGTTACGAAACGCACTGGTAACGGGCTCTGCCCTGTTTTGCCTGTTCGGGGCGGGTCAACTGTGGGCATTCAGTCTGGATGATGTGTCGGCCAAGGCAAAAGAGCTGGCCGGGCAGAAATACGAAGCTCCGCGCAGCAATCTGCCGAACGAATTTCGCGAAATGAAATTCGCGGACTATCAGAAGATTCGTTTCCGCAACGAAAAAGCCGAGTGGGCCGATCAGAACACGCCATTCAAGCTGTCCTTCTATCACCAGGGCATGCACTTTGACACGCCGGTGAAAATCAACGAAGTGACCGCCGACAGCGTCCAGGAAATCAAGTACGACCCAAATCGTTTCGATTTCGGCGACGTGAAATTTGATCCTAAAGCCACCGAACAGCTGGGTTATGCCGGTTTCCGTGTGCTGTACCCGATCAACAAGGCCGACAAGCAAGACGAAATCATGACCATGCTCGGCGCCAGCTACTTCCGCGTCGTCGGCAAAGGCCAGGCCTATGGCCTGTCGGCCCGTGGCATGGCGATCGACACTGCATTGCCGTCCGGTGAAGAATTCCCGCGTTTCACCGAGTTCTGGATTGAGCGCCCAAAACCGGGCGAGAAACAGCTGGTGATCTTCGCCCTGCTGGACTCGCCACGCGCCACCGGCGCCTATCGCCTGACGCTGCGCCCGGGCACCGACACCATTGTCGACGTCAAATCCCAGATGTTCCTGCGTGACAAGGTCAGCAAGCTGGGCATCGCCCCGCTGACCAGCATGTACTTGTTCGGCGCAAACCAGCCGTCCAAGGTGCTCAACTACCGTCGTGAATTGCACGATTCCAGCGGCCTGTCGATCCATGCCGGCAATGGCGAGTGGATCTGGCGCCCACTGAACAACCCTAAACACCTGTCGGTCAGCAACTTCGCCGTTGAAAACCCGCGTGGTTTCGGCCTGCTGCAACGTGGCCGCGACTTCAGCCACTACGAAGACCTGGACGACAACTACGACAAGCGCCCAAGCGCCTGGATCGAACCTGAAGGCGACTGGGGCAAGGGTTCTGTCGACCTGGTGGAGATTCCGACCGCCGACGAAACCAACGACAACATCGTTGCGTTCTGGAGCCCGGCCGAGCTGCCGAAAGTCGGCGAGCCGCTGGACGTCAGCTACCGCTTGCACTGGACCATGGACGAGAAAGACCTGCACCCGGCCGACAGCGCCTGGGTCAAGCAGACCTTGCGCTCCACCGGTGACGTGAAGCAATCCAACCTGATCCGCCAGCCTGACGGCAGCGTGGCCTACCTGGTGGACTTCGAAGGCCCGTCCCTGAAGAACCTGCCACCGGATGCGCCAGTACGTAGCCAGGTGAGCGTGGGCGACAACGCCGAAATCGTTGAAAACAGCGTGCGCTACAACGAGCACACCAAAGGCTGGCGCCTGACCCTGCGCATGAAGATCAAGGACGCAGGCAAGCCTACCGAAATGCGTGCCGCGCTGGTCGAAGACATCGTGAAGCCTGAGCCTGAGAAGGTTTCGACCCAGGTGCTCAAGGCCGACAAGCTGCTGGCCAAGCAACACGAAAAACAGGCCAGGAAAGACGCCAAGGAAGCGAAAGACAAGGACGCCAAGCAGCCAGAGGCTGCCCCCGCCAATCCGGAGCCGGAAAAGACCGAACACGTCCTGACCGAAACCTGGAGCTATCAGTTGCCTGCCGATGAGTAATTCTCAAGCCACGCCAGAGACCCTGTCCGAGTACCTGGCGCACCTCCCGATGACCGCAGAGCAGCGCGCCGAACTGGCGGGCTGCACCTCCTTCAGCGAGCTGCACGAACGCTTGTCGTCAAAGACTTTCGACGCACCCACCGAGGCTGCCCAAGCCTCGGTCGGCCGCCGGTTGACGCTCAATACCGCCGAAGAGCTGCAAGACGCCGAGATGCTGGCGCTTGACGCCAACGGTCGGGTTTGCCTGAAGGCCACGCCGCCGATCCGTCGGACCAAAGTGGTGCCGGAGCCATGGCGTACCAATATCCTGGTGCGTGGTTGGCGCCGGATGACCGGTCGCACCAACCCTCCGGCCCCGCCGAAGGATGAGCGCGTATTGCCGGCAGCACGCTGGCGTACCGTGGGTTCGATCCGTCGCTATATCCTGCTGGTGCTGATGCTCGGCCAGACCATTGTGGCCGGCTGGTACATGAAAGGCATCATGCCGTACCAGGGCTGGTCGCTGGTCGACTTCGACGAAATCCGCAACCAGACCCTGCTGCAAACGGCCACCCAGGTGCTGCCTTACGCCTTGCAAACCAGCATCCTGATCATGTTCGGGATTCTGTTCTGCTGGGTCTCGGCCGGTTTCTGGACCGCGCTGATGGGCTTCCTGGAGCTGCTGACCGGCCACGATAAATACCGGATCTCCGGTAAAAGTGCTGGTGACGAGCCGATTCCAAAGGATGCCCGCACCGCGCTGGTGATGCCGATCTGCAACGAAGACGTGCCCCGGGTATTTGCCGGCCTGCGCGCTACTTTCGAATCGGTAGCCGCCACTGGCGACCTGGACCGTTTCGATTTCTTCGTGCTCAGCGACAGTAACGAAGCCGATATCTGCATCGCTGAACAGCAAGCCTGGCTTGATGTGTGCCGCGAAGCCGGTGGTTTCGGCAAGATCTTCTATCGCCGCCGTCGCCGTCGCGTAAAGCGCAAGAGCGGCAACCTCGACGACTTCTGCCGTCGCTGGGGCGGTGAATACAAGTACATGGTGGTGCTCGACGCCGACAGCGTGATGAGTGGTGAATGCCTCACCAGCCTGGTGCGCTTGATGGAAGCCACGCCGGATGCCGGGATCATCCAGACCGCGCCACGTGCGTCTGGCATGGACACCCTGTATGCGCGCATGCAGCAGTTCGCCACCCGTGTTTATGGCCCGCTGTTTACCGCTGGCCTGCACTTCTGGCAGTTGGGTGAATCCCACTACTGGGGTCACAACGCCATCATTCGTATGAAGCCGTTTATCGAGCACTGCGCCCTGGCGCCGTTGCCGGGTAAAGGCGCGTTTGCCGGTGCGATCCTCTCCCACGACTTCGTTGAAGCCGCGCTGATGCGCCGTGCCGGCTGGGGCGTGTGGATTGCTTATGACCTGCCGGGCAGCTACGAAGAACTGCCGCCGAACCTGCTGGATGAACTCAAGCGTGACCGTCGCTGGTGCCACGGCAACCTGATGAACTTCCGCCTGTTCCTGGTCAAAGGCATGCACCCGGTGCACCGTGCGGTGTTCCTGACCGGCGTGATGTCCTACCTGTCGGCGCCGTTGTGGTTCTTCTTCCTGGTGCTGTCGACGGCGTTGCTGGCGGTGAACACCTTGATGGAGCCGCAGTACTTCATGGCGCCACGCCAGCTGTACCCGCTGTGGCCACAATGGCACCCGGACAAGGCGGTGGCGCTGTTCTCCACCACCATCGTGCTGTTGTTCCTGCCTAAATTGCTCAGCATCATCCTGATCTGGGCCAAGGGCGCGAAAGAGTTCGGTGGCAAGTTCAAGGTGACCTTGTCGATGCTGCTGGAGATGCTGTTCTCCATGCTGCTGGCGCCGGTGCGCATGATCTTCCACACCCGTTTCGTGCTCGCCGCGTTCCTGGGCTGGGCTGCGACCTGGAACTCGCCGCAGCGTGACGACGACTCCACGCCATGGAGCGAGGCAGTCAAGCGCCACGGTCCACAGACCCTGCTGGGCTTTCTGTGGGCACTGTTGGTGGTGTGGTTGAACCCAAGCTTCCTGTGGTGGCTGATTCCGATCGTCGGCTCGCTGATGCTGTCGATTCCGGTGTCGGTGATCTCCAGCCGGGTCAAGCTGGGCCTCAAGTCTCGCGACGAGAGCCTGTTCCTGATCCCTGAGGAATACAACCCGCCGCAAGCCTTGCTGTCGACTGAGCAATACACCCACGAAAACCGTTGGCACGCCCTCAATGACGGGTTTGTGCGCTCGGTGGTCGACCCGCAGCAAAACGCACTGGCCTGCGCCCTGGCGACCTCGCGTCACCGTGAGGCGGAGCCCATCGAGCACTTGCGTCAGGAACGTGTGCGCCACGCGCTGAAAGTCGGCCCCGCCGGCCTCAACAACGGCGAGCGCCTGGCATTGCTCAGCGACCCGGTAGCCTTGGCTCGCCTGCATCAGCAGGTGTGGACTGAAGGTCACGCCGAGTGGCTCGGTGCCTGGCGTGCTTCGGTCAAGGCTGATCCGCACGCGCCATTGCTGCCGCTGCAACCGCTGTCTTCCCAGGCCCAACCGGCCTGATTCCGACGCCCCCGAGGGCTCACCTCGGGGGCGTTAGATGCGCTGGTCCTACAGCGTTTAGAACATCTTCTTGATAACGCTAACCCCTTGTTATTTCGAAACAAAAGACCTTTGTTCGAAGCGTATTGCCGTGCCTGTCGCTGGGGTAGCATCGCCCCCAAATTGACTAGGTCGCAGGGGGATTAATGATCAAAAGGTATTGTTTGGCGGTGCTGAGCGGCGTCATCGCATTGATTTACGCAGGCTGGTTGAGCGCTGGTGCCCTCGATGAAGCGGTTCGACGCGGTGTGCTTAAAGTCGGCACCACGCCCACCTATGTGCCCTTTGAAATGAAGGACAAGCAGGGCCGTATCGTCGGTTTCGAAATCGACTTGCTGCAGGCGATGAGCCGCGCGTTGGGCGTCGAGCTTGAACTGGTCGCGGTGCCATATACCGAGTTGCTACCGGGGCTGATGGCGAAGAAGTTCGACCTGATCGGCAGCGGTATGACGGTGACGCAGGAGCGCAACCTCAAGCTGAACTTCAGCGACTCCTTTATTGTGGTCGGCCAGACCGTGCTGCTGAACCCCAGCCTGGCCGGCAAGATTGCCAGCATCGAAGATCTCGACGAGGCGGGTTACCGCATCGCCGCGACTGAAGGCACGACCGGCGAAGCGGCTGCGCAGCGGTTTTTGGGCGCGGCGCGCCTGAGCACTTTTACCACGCCGGAAGAAGGCGTGCGCCAAGTGGTCGAGGGCAAGGCCGACGCCTTCGTCCATGACGCACCCTACAACCTGATTGCGCTGGCCAGGCCGGAAAACCACCGGCTCTTTGCCCTTGAGCAACCGTTTACCTTTGAGCCTCTGGCGTTTGGCCTGAAAAAAGGCGACTACGACAGCCTCAACTGGATCAACCACTTCCTCAATCAAATTGCCCAGGATGGCACCTACGATCGGCTGCACGACAAGTGGTTCAAGGACACGGACTGGATGGCGGAGATCGACTAAGCGTCATAACTGCTTACACATCAATGAATTGCCGGCCTGTTGCACTGATGTGTCTAGCCCCTGCGCAGTGATGCACCATTGTGGGGCTTTTGCGACATGCGCCGATAACATTTACCCGTGAAACCTTTGTGACGGGCAACGAGTGGGTTAGGATCGCACCCCGAATGGGTGCAGCCCTTTTGCGCGCCGGCCTTATAAGAATCTTTCAGGGGACTTGATGATGAAAAAGTATCTTTCGATGCTGATGCTCGGCGTCACCGCGCTGGTCGCGGCCACTGCGGCGCATGCGGGCGCCATCGACGATGCGGTCAAGCGCGGCACGCTGAAAGTCGGCATGGACCCGACCTACATGCCGTTCGAGATGACCGACAAGCGCGGTGAAATCATCGGCTTTGAAGTCGACATTCTCAAGGCCATGGCCAAGTCCATGGGCGTCAAGCTGGAGTTGGTGTCCACCGGCTATGATGGCATTATCCCGGCCTTCCTGACCGGCAAGTTCGACATGATCGGCAGCGGTATGACCCTGACTCAGGAACGCAACCTGCGCCTGAACTTCAGCGAACCCTTCATCGTGGTCGGCCAGACCCTGCTGATTCGCAAGGACCTGGAAGGCACGATCAAGTCCTACAAAGATTTGAACGACGAGAAATACCGCCTGACCTCCAAGCTCGGCACTACCGGCGAGATGGTTGCCAAGAAACTGATCTCCAAAGCCAAGTACCACGGCTATGACAACGAGCAGGAAGGCGTGCTGGACGTGGTCAACGGCAAGGCCGATGCCTTTGTGTATGACGCACCTTACAACGTGGTCGCCGAGAAGAAAGTCGGTAATGGCAAGCTGGTGTTCCTGGAAGAACCCTTCACCTTCGAGCCCCTGGCGTTCGGCCTGAAAAAGGGCGATTTCGACAGCATCAATTACATCAACAACTTCCTGCACCAGATCCGCAACGACGGCACCTACGATCGCATCCATGACAAGTGGTTCAAGAGCTCCGAGTGGCTCAAGGACATGGAATAAGGGCTGACACCGAGTCGACTTCATCGCAGGCAAGCCAGCTCCCACAGTTGAAATGCGTTCCCTTGTGGGAGCGGGCTTGCCCGCGATGACGACATGCCAGGCGATACATCTTCGGAAAGTGAAATGAAACAGAAAAAAGCCCAATGGCCCTGGCACCTGCTGACCGTGGTCGTGCTGGTTGGCCTGGCCGGCGCGTTGTACTACGCCACCTCGTTGATGTCCTACGAGTGGCGCTGGAACCGCGTGCCGCAGTACTTCGCCTATCAGGCCGAAACCTCCCAGCGCGCCGCCGACATCTCCACTGTCATTGAGCTGGTGCGCAAAGGCGATGTGGCCGAAGTCACCTTGCGCAACGACGCAGGCGCCGAGCAAAAGCTGACCGTGGCCGACAACAGCCTGCAAGTGTCACGTGGCGATGACGTGGCCGAAGGCGATGTTATTGGCGTAACCCGGCATTGGGCGCTGGGCCCGCTGATGTGGGGCTTGTGGACGACCTTGTGGTTGTCGGTGGTCTCCGGAATCCTCGGCCTGGCGATTGGCCTGGCAACCGGCTTATGCCGTTTGTCGAGCAACCCGACCTTGCGCGATCTGTCGACGATCTACGTCGAACTGGTGCGCGGTACGCCGCTGTTGGTGCAAATCTTTATTTTCTACTTCTTCATCGGCACGGTGCTCAACCTGTCCCGCGAATTCGCCGGTATTGCCGCGTTGTCGCTGTTCACCGGCGCCTATGTGGCGGAAATCGTCCGCGCCGGCGTGCAGTCCATCACCCGTGGTCAGAACGAGGCCGCCCGTTCCCTGGGGTTGAGCGCCAGCCAGTCGATGCGTCATGTGGTGTTGCCGCAAGCGTTCAAACGCGTGCTGCCGCCATTGGCTGGGCAATTTATCAGCCTGGTGAAAGACACTTCGCTGGTTTCGGTGATCGCGATTACCGAGCTGCTTAAAAGTGGTCGTGAAGTGATAACCACCTCGTTCTCGCCCTTTGAAATCCTGTTCTGTGTGGCAGGCCTGTACCTGCTGATCAACCTGCCGCTGTCGAAAATGGCCAGCCGGCTTGAGCGGAGGCTCGCGCAAAGTGATTGAAGTTCGCGATCTGGTAAAAGTCTTCGACACCCGTGGCCAAGTGGTGCGCGCCGTGGACCACGTCACCACCCGGGTAGCCAAGGGCGAAGTGCTGGTGGTGATCGGTCCTTCAGGTTCGGGCAAGTCCACGTTCCTGCGCTGCCTTAACGGCCTGGAAGAGTTCGACTCGGGCTCGGTGAGCATCGATGGCCTGCAATTGGCCGACCCGAAAACCGACGTGAATGCCTACCGTCGTGAAGTCGGCATGGTGTTCCAGCACTTCAATTTGTTCCCGCACATGACCGTGCTGGAAAACCTTTGCCTGGCGCAAAAAGTCGTGCGCAAACGCGGCAAGCAAGAGCGTGAAGCCAAGGCTTTGGCACTGTTGGAAAAGGTCGGTATCGCGCAGAAGGCCAACGAGTTTCCATCACGCTTGTCCGGCGGCCAGCAACAACGGGTAGCCATTGCCCGTGCGTTGGCCATGGAACCCAAGGTAATGCTGTTTGATGAGCCCACCTCGGCGCTGGACCCGGAAATGGTCGGCGAAGTGTTGGACGTGATGAAGACCCTGGCCCTGGAAGGCATGACCATGGTCTGCGTCACCCACGAGATGGGCTTTGCCCGTGAAGTGGCAGACCGCGTGCTGTTCTTCGACCACGGCAAATTGCTCGAAGATGCGGCCCCGGCCGAGTTCTTCGATGCGCCCAAAGACCCGCGCGCCCAAGCGTTCCTGCGCCAGGTCCTGTAATTGAAGGCCGAGCTTCCTGTGGCGAGCAAGCTCGCTCGCCACAAGGGCCGTGAGTATCAAAGCCTGAATTTGCCCACCAGCGTCTGCAAATCCAGGCTCAATCGGGTCAACTGAACACTCGCAGCGGCCGTTTCCTCACTGGCCGCAGCGGTTTGTTCGGTGACATCGCGCACCTTCAGCACACTGCGATTGATCTCTTCCGCCACCGCGCTTTGCTGCTCGGCGGCGGCGGCAATCTGCGGGTTCATTTCCTGGATGATCGACACGGTACGCGTGATCGCTGCCAAGGCATCGCCGGCATCGCGGGTCAGGCCGACGCTGTTGTCGGTCAGGCTGCGGCTGTTGTCCATGATGTCCGCGACCTGCTGGGTGCCGGTATTCAGGCCGAGAATCAAACCTTCAATTTCTTCGGCGGATTCCTGGGTGCGCTGGGCCAGGCTGCGCACTTCGTCGGCCACTACCGCAAAACCCTGGCCGGCACTGCCCGCACGCGCCGCTTCGATGGCAGCGTTCAGGGCCAGCAGGTTGGTTTGCTGGGACACTGATTTGATCACGTCGAGCACGCTGCCGATTTTCTGGCTTTCATGTTGCAGCGCAATCATCGCCTGGCTCGAACGCGCCATCTCATGGGCCAGGTGCCCGATTTGCTCGACGGCCTGGGTCACCACTTTTTCGCCGGCGCTGGCCTCCTGGTCGGCTTCATTGGCCGCGACGGAAGCCTGCTCGGCATGCCGGGCGACCTCCTGGGCGGTGGCGAGCATTTCATTCATCGCCGTGGCCACTTGATCGGTTTCCTCCTTCTGGTCATTGACCCCGGCGCGGGTCTGCTCGGTGACGGCTGATAGCTGCGTTGCGGCACTGGCGATCTGCCGGGCGCTGTCGCCGATACCGCTGATCAGGTTGCGCAGGTTGCGGGTCATTTGCCCGATGCTCTGCTGCAACTGGCCCAGTTCATCGCGGCGGTCCTCTTGAATGTCTCGACTCAGGTCGCCGTCAGCAATGCGGTGGGCGGCGGTGAGGATCGCGCGTAAAGGCACGACTATTTGCCGCGCGATCCACCAGGCGGCCAGTACACCGAGTAGCAAGGCCGCCACGGTGACGCTCAGCAGTCGTGTGTGGGTCTGCTCGGCTTCGCTGTCACGCTTGCTGTTCTGGCCGTCACTCAGTTGATGGCTTTGCTCGCGTAAATCATTGAGTTGCTGTTCAAAGCGGTTTTGCAGGGTTTCGGTGTTGAGCTGTGCGTCCTTGAGCTTGGTCAATTGTTCGCGATAGTTGGCCAGGTCGGCTTTGAGCAGGGCCGCGTCCACGGGCAGTGCGGTCACCGCTGCTTGTGCCACGTTCAGGGCTTCGAGCGCCTGGGTGAGTGCGTCGGTGTAGGCTTGCAGCGACTCGGCCGCCCAGGCGGGGCTTTGGGCGCGATCTTCGGCCTGCTCCATGGCCTGGCGCAGGTTTTCGATAGCATCCAAAGCCTTTTCGTCTTCCTGGTTCGGTAAGTCGCTGGCGAACTGGGCGAGAGTATCGCTGGCTTGCAACGCGGTCTTCTTGAGGGTCGGGCGGATGCTTTCGCGTTGCTCGATCAAAGCGGGCAAGGCCGCCAGCGCTGTCTTGAAGCTCGCCACCAAGCGTGTTGCTTCCTGCAGTCGCTGCAAGTCGGCCGGGTGTTTGAGGCGGCTTGAAAGGTCGGCCAGATGCTGGTCGATCTTTTCGGTCTGCGTGTTCATTTTGGCCAGGCTGCTGGCGTCCGTCAGGGTCCGGTACACGATCCTGTCGGCGCGCATGGACTCGGCGTCCAGGGCCAATTGCCCCAGGATCGCCAGGCTGTGTGAGCGATAAAGCACGTCGTTCAAGGCCTGCCAGCCGGTCGCGGCAATCAGGATGCTTAACATCAACACTTGGCCGAAACCCAGTGCGAGTTTGAGACGGACGCTGGCGTTGACCAGCAAGCGGGTCAGCCGAGGAAACATGGTGAACCTCCAAATCTGAGGAAGCATTTCGCAACAGCTGAAACGCTAAATCGATTCGAGGTTGTGGCGGGCTGATAACCGCGTAGGAAATTTCACAAGTTACGGCGGCCTTGCTCTGGCCGCCGTGTGGGGGCGGGTCAGATGCGGAAGCGCCCGACCAGAGACTGCAAATAGATCCCCAAGCGTGCCAGTTCGGCACTCGATGCGGCAGTTTCCTCACTGGCCGAGGAGGTCTGCTCAGACACGTCGCGCACATTCAACACGCTGCGGTTGATCTCTTCGGCCACAGCGCTTTGTTGCTCGGCGGCAGTGGCGATCTGCGAGTTCATCGCCTGAATGGTTGAGACCGTGCGCGTGATATTGCTCAGCGCGTTGCCGGCACGTCGGGTCAGCTCGACGCTGCTGTCGGTGAGCCCCCGGCTGTTGTCCATGATGGTCGCCACCTGCTGAGTGCCGTTTTGCAGGCCGACGATCAGCTCTTCGATCTCCTCGGTGGACTTCTGTGTGCGCTGGGCCAGGCTGCGCACCTCGTCGGCCACCACCGCGAAGCCGCGACCGGCTTCACCGGCACGCGCCGCTTCAATCGCCGCGTTCAGCGCCAGCAGGTTGGTTTGCTGGGCGACAGACTTGATCACATCGAGCACGCTGCCGATCTTGTCGCTTTCGCGCTTGAGGTCGCCCATGGCCGCCGTGGAATTACCGACCTCGGTAGCCAGGCGCTCAATCTGCGCGATGGCCTCACCGACTACCTTGTCGCCTTCACGGGCCTGTTGGTCCGCTGCAACGGCAGCTTCGGAGGCTTCTTCGGCGTTGCGCGCCACTTCCTGCACGGTGGCGGCCATTTCGTTCATGGCGGTGGCCACTTGGTCGGTCTCAACCTTTTGGCTGTTAACCCCGGCGCTGGTCTGTTCGGTCACGGCCGACAGTTGTTCGGCAGCGCTGGCAATCTGGGTGACACCGTCGCTGATACCGCCGATCAACTCGCGCAGGCCCAGGGTCATGCTCTGCATGGCGCGTTGCAGTTGGCCCAGCTCGTCCTGGCGGGCGGAGTTGAGGTTATGGCTCAGATCGCCCGAGGCCACACGCTCGGCGACTGTGAGGGTCTGGTTAAGCGGGATCACGATCTGGCGGGTGATAGCCCAGGCGGCGAGAATGCCGAAGATCAGCGCCAGCACGGTGGCCAGCAGCAACAGCTGTTTAGCCTGCGCGGCATCGGCATCGCGCACGGCGGTCTGGGAGGTGGTGAGTTTTTCGCTGTGCCCCAGCAGGATATCGCCTTGGGCGGTCATGATTTTCAGCGCGGCGGCGCTGGCCACTTGGGAGTCACGGTACTGGCTGACCGCGGCGCGGTAGGCTTGCAGTGACACGCCGGCCTCTTGCAGGTTGGCCTGGTATTGCTCAGGCAGCTTGCCTTGCAGGTCAGTGATTTTCTTCAGGGCATTGTCGATGGCATCCAGGGCTGGTTGCTCGGCCTCGGTCTTGCCACTGTAGGTGTAGCCGCGCACCTGGAAGCGCGACTGTTGGATCAACTTGCTCAGCTCGACCACGCTGTTGAACTGCGTGACGCTGTCGCCTTGCAGCAGGGTCGCTTCGATTTCATTGATCTTGGCCACGGCGTTGTCGGCGGTGTCGCCGAGTTTGCTGCGTGCACCCTCACGCTTGAGGCCGGCCAGGACCATTGTGCCAAAGGCTTTTTTGTATTGGCCCAAGGCTTCCAGCTGTTGCTCTACCAGGGCTTTGTCGCCGGGTTGTTCAATCAGCGTTTGGGCGGTTTTGAGGCCATCGTCCAGTTGCTTCAGCAGACCGTTGACGGCATCGGTGCCTTGTTCGCCCCGGCGCATTTCAAAGTCCAGGCGCGCCAGGCGCAGGTCTTTGGTCAGGCCGTTGAGGCTGGAGATAAAGCCCAGTTTGTCGCCGCGACTGATCACGTCGCCCAAGCCGGTCCAGCCGGTGAAGGTGATCAACAGCGTCAGGATCAACACCAAGCCAAAGCCTATGCTCAGCTTGCGATTGACGCTCACATTCCCCAGTTTTTCGGCTAACCAACGATACATGCTGCGATCTCCTTTGGAACAAGGCTTGGACTTATTCAGAGGCTATCGGCAGCGTAGGAAGTTTCTGTAGGTTATCAGAGCCAATGTGGGAGCTGGCTTGCCTGCGATGCAGGCACCTCGGTACATCAGGCATACCCAGGTGATGCAATCGCAGGCAAGCCAGCTCCCACTTTTTTCGGGGCAGGTCGGTGTTCAGAACAACCGGGCGAGCAGGGCGGTCACGGCGGTTTCTACGCGCAGGATGCGCGCACCCAGTTGCACCGGTTGCAAGCCGGCCTTGGCCAACAGCTCCACTTCGTAGGGGATCCAGCCGCCTTCCGGGCCGATGGCCAGGGTCACCGGTTCGTCCAGCCCACGTGGGCAGGCCGGGTAATCGCCGGGATGGCCGATCAGGCCCAGAGTCCCTGCGGTCATGGCTGGCAGGCGGTCTTCGACGAACGGCTTGAAGCGCTTTTCGATGCTGATCTCGGGCAGCACCGTGTCCCGTGCCTGCTCCAGGCCGAGGATCAGTTGCTCGCGAACGGCCTCCGGTTCCAGGAACGGGGTTTGCCAGAAGCTCTTTTCGACCCGGTAACTGTTGACCAGCACCACCTTCGGCACGCCCATCGCCGCCACGGTTTGCAGCACCCGGCGCAGCATCTTTGGACGCGGCAGGGCCAGCAGCAGGGTCAGCGGAAGTTTGGTCGGTGGCGGCTGGTCGAAGCTCACGTGCAGCTCGGCTTCATCGGCTTCCAGGCGCAGTAATTGCGCATTGCCCATCAACCCGCCGATTCGCCCGACCCGCAGGTTGTCGCCCACCACCGCGCGGTGGACTTCCTGCATATGCACTAGGCGCCGATCACGCAGGATCACCCGGTCGGCCGCGATAAAGTCGGCCCCCTCAAGCAACAGCAGGTTCACGGGTGCGTCGCTGGCGGCTGGTCGTCGTCGACGGGTTGGTCATCCGGGTGGTCGCCACGCTTGCTGATCAGGCTGCCAAACAGGATGCCGATCTCGAACAGCATCCACATCGGCACGGCCAGCAGGGTCTGCGAGAAAATGTCCGGCGGCGTGAGGATCATGCCGACCACGAAGCAGCCGATGATCACGTAGGGGCGCACTTTCTTCAGGTATTTGACGTCGACCACGCCGATCCACACCAGCAGCACCACGGCCACCGGGATTTCGAAGGCCACGCCAAAGGCGAAGAACAGCGTCATCACGAAATCGAGGTAGCTGGTGATGTCGGTCATCATTTCGACGCCGGCCGGGGTGGCGGCGGCGAAGAATTTGAAGATCAGCGGAAACACCAGGAAATACGCGAAGGCCATGCCGGTGTAGAACAGCAGGATGCTCGACACCAGCAACGGCACCGCAATGCGCTTTTCATGCTTGTACAGGCCCGGCGCAATAAAGCCCCAGATCTGGTGCAGGATCACCGGGATCGCCAGGAACAGCGAGACCATCATGGTCAGCTTCAACGGCGTCAGGAACGGTGACGACACGTCGGTGGCGATCATCGTCGCGCCGGCCGGCAGGTACTGGCGCAAGGGCGTGGAGACGAAGGTGTAGATCTGCTGGGTAAAGGCGAACAGCCCGGCAAAGATGATGAAGATGGCCGCTACGCAACGCAGCAGGCGGGTCCGCAGCTCGGTGAGGTGCGAGACCAGCGGCATATGCTGGTCGTTTTCCGGTTTATCAGCGCTCATGGGGCTCGCGGCGGCAATGTAGGGTCATGGGGAGCGGGCGACGCTACGGGCGTCGGCGCTGGCTCAGTCGGGGCGGGCGCGGTTGGCGATGCTTCGGCGGCCGGAGCAATGCTGTTTTCGGGCACAGGTTCCACCGGTTTGGCGGGCTCCTGAACCGGCGACAGAATCTTGCGCGCCTCCTGCTCCAACGACAGGATATGTTCGTTGTGCAGCTGGCGGCGGATCTCGTCGGCGCCGATTTCCCGTTCAACTTCCTGTTTGATGGCGTTGAAACTGCGTTTCAGGCGCCCGATCCACAGGCCGGCCGTGCGTGCGGCACCGGGCAGGCGTTCCGGCCCCAGTACCAGCAAGGCCACGAGGCCGACGAGCAGCAGTTCAGAGAAGCTGATACCAAACATTAGTCAGTGCTCACGAGTCTTTGCGGGTCGGCTCTTGGACTTTTTCAGCCTGCACGTCGAAGGTACGACGCTCGGTGATCGGCTGGGTGGCCTGTGGGTGTGCAGGCTGCACCGGTGGTACCGGATTGGCCATCGGGTCGGCCGGTTTTTCATCGTCGTTCATGGCTTTACGAAAGCCCTTGATCGACTCGCCCACGTCAGTGCCCAGGTTCTTGAGTTTCTTGGTGCCGAACACCAGTACCACGACCACCAGAATGACGATCCAGTGTTTCCAGTCAAAAATGCCCATGCTGCAATTCCTCTGTAAAAGTTATTCAGGCGGACGGGCGCGAGGCCTTTTCTGCATGCCCGGACAAGCCGAAGCGACGGTCCAGTTCATCCAACACGGCCTGTGGGTGCTGCCCCAGTTGGGCGAGCATGACCAGGCTATGGAACCACAAGTCTGCGGTCTCGTAGATTACATCGCTGTAATCACCGCTGATTTGCGCATCTTTGGCGGCAATAATCGTCTCGATCGACTCTTCGCCAAGTTTTTCCAGAATCTTGTTCAAGCCCTTGTGGTAAAGGCTTGCGACATAGGAGCTGTCGGCGTCCGCGCCTTTGCGGTCTTCCAGCACCTGGGCCACACGGTTCAGGGTATCGCTCATGTTCAGTGTCCTGCGGAATAAATGGCGTGCGGGTCTTTGAGCACCGGTTCCACAACCTTCCACTCGCCGTTTTCGAACACGCGATAGAAGCAGCTGTGACGGCCGGTATGGCAGGCGATATCGCCGATCTGCTCGACCTTCAGGATCACCACGTCGGCGTCACAGTCGATGCGCATCTCATGCAGGGTCTGCACGTGCCCGGACTCTTCGCCCTTGCGCCACAGTTTGCCACGCGAACGTGACCAGTAAATGGCGCGCTGCTCAGTGGCGGTGAGGCTCAAGGCCTCGCGGTTCATCCAGGCCATCATTAATACGCGCCCGGTCTTGTAGTCCTGGGCAATGGCCGGCACCAGGCCGTCACTGTCCCACTTGATCTCGTCCAGCCAGTCTTTCATGTTCGGCTCCGGCAATTTGCGACAGTGTATAACCGGATCGGCTATCGGCGCACGATCAGATAAATACCCACGGCGACCATGATGCCAGCCGGCCAATGGCCCAGTTGGTTCAGCGGCCCGCCAATCGCCAGCATCACGCCGCCGACCAAATGGGCGGCGCCCAACAGGCGCAGGAACCAGTCGTCCTTGCGCCTGTGCCACGGCGGTGCAGGGTCTTTGGCGTGGGGCTGGGACATGCGCTCCAGCAGGTCGCGGGTCATGTTGGCCAGGTGCGGCAGTTGTTCGAACTGGCTGTGCAGGTTGCCCAGCAGGGTTTTCGGGCTGACGCGCTCGCGCATCCAGCGTTCCAGGAACGGCTGCGCGGTGTTCCACAAGTCCAGGTCCGGGTACAACTGGCGGCCCAGGCCTTCAATGTTGAGCAAGGTTTTTTGCAGCAGTACCAGCTGCGGCTGCACTTCCATATTGAAGCGCCGCGCGGTTTGGAACAGACGCATCAGCACCTGGCCGAAGGAAATATCTTTTAACGGTTTTTCAAAGATCGGCTCGCACACCGTGCGGATCGCGGCTTCGAATTCGTTGAGCTTGGTTTCGGCCGGCACCCAGCCCGAATCGATGTGCAACTGCGCCACGCGGCGGTAATCGCGCTTGAAGAAGGCGAACAGGTTGCGTGCCAGGTAATCCTGGTCTTCCGGGGTCAGGCTGCCGACGATGCCGCAGTCGATCGCAATGTATTGCGGGCTCCACGGGTTGACGGTGCTGACGAAAATGTTGCCCGGGTGCATGTCGGCGTGGAAGAAGCTGTCGCGAAACACCTGGGTGAAGAAGATTTCCACGCCGCGCTCGGCAAGCATCTTCATGTCGGTGCGCTGGTCGGCAAGAGTGGCGAGGTCGGTGACCTGCACGCCGTAGATGCGCTCCATCACCAGCACTTTGGGACGGCACCAGTCCCAATACACCTGCGGCACGTACAGCAGCGCTGAACCTTCGAAGTTGCGTTTGAGCTGGCTGGCGTTGGCCGCTTCGCGCAGTAGGTCGAGTTCGTCGTAGATGGTTTTTTCGTAGTCGGCAACCACGTCCACCGGGTGCAGCAGGCGCGCATCGGCGGAGAAACGTTCGGCGGCGCGGGCGAGGATAAACAGCCACGCCAGGTCCTGGCCGATGATCGGCTTGAGGCCGGGGCGAATCACCTTCACCACCACTTCTTCGCCGGTCTTCAATTGTGCGGCATGCACCTGCGCCACCGAGGCCGAGGCCAGTGGCTCGACGTCGAAACGGCTGAACACCTCGCTGATCTTCTTGCCCAGCTGTTCTTCGATCAGCTTCATCGACTGCTGGGAATCAAACGGCGGCACGCGGTCCTGCAACAGCATCAGCTCGTCGGCAATGTCTTCGGGCAGCAAATCGCGGCGTGTCGAGAGGATCTGCCCGAACTTGATAAAGATCGGCCCCAGGTCCTGCAACGCCAGGCGCAGGCGCGCGCCACGGCTCAGTTCCAGCGGTTTGCGCGGGAACCAGCGCCACGGCAACACATAGCGCACGGCCAGCAAAAACCACGGCAACGGCAGGGCGAACAGCAGGTCATCGAGGCGGTAGCGGATTACGACGCGCTGGATACGAAACAAACGGCGGACGGCGAGCAGCTTCATGCGTTATCGCTTGGATCAAGGGAACGGCTCAGGCGCTCGAAGCGTGCCTCAAGGCGTTCCAGGTCGATTTTGGCCTTGTCGAGTTCGCGAAAGCGCGCTTGCGCTTCCCGTTCTCCGACCAGGGTGCGCGATTCTTCGCTCAGGTATTCGGCGAGGTTCTGGTTGAGGCTGGCGAACCCTTGCTGGTACCAGCGCGAGCGGCTGCGCAGGTGCCCGCTGATCAGTTGGGTGGCCACCGGACCAATCCAGCGTGACAGCTCGTATTCCCAATCCAGTTCCAGGTCTTGCAGCACGGCGGCCAGGTCCATCAGCACGGCGCTGTCGCCTTCCAGCTCCACGTCGGGGCTGTGCAGGATCGCGGTCTTGTTGCGGCTTAGCGCCAGGTGCAACAGGCTCGAGGCGGGTGCGCGCAGGGTGCAGTCGGCCTCGGCGGCCCAATCGCCGGCGAGCAGCAGGCCTTCATCGCTGGGCAGGATAAACAGCTGCAGGGCGGGGCTGGTGCAATCGACGGCAATAACCTTGCCGTTCAAGTGCGCAAGCCGCGCCAGGGCGGTGCTGTCCAGGCGCAGGACACGGTTGATGCCGTGTTCGACGCTGGCGAGGAGGCCTGCGAACAGCATCAGGGCTTGATGCCGCGGTGCAGGGCGACGATGCCTGAGGTCATGTTGTGGTAGGTCACGCGGTCGAAACCGGCCTCTACCATCATCGACTTCAGGGTTTCCTGGTCGGGGTGCATGCGGATCGATTCGGCCAGGTAGCGGTAGCTCTCGGCGTCATTGGTGATCAGCTTGCCCATCAGCGGCATGAAGGCGAACGAGTAGGTGTCGTAGACCTTGGACATCAGCGCGTTGGTCGGCTTGGAGAACTCCAGCACCAACAGGCGGCCGCCCGGCTTGAGTACGCGCAGCATCGAGCGGATGGCGTCCTCTTTATGGGTCACGTTGCGCAGGCCGAACGCGATGGTCACGCAGTCGAAATGGTTGTCCGGGAACGGCAGCTTTTCCGCATCGGCCTGGACGAATTCGATATTGCCGGCCACACCTTTATCCAGCAGGCGATCACGGCCGACCTTGAGCATCGAACCGTTGATGTCCGCCAGCACGACCTGGCCGGTCGGGCCAACCAGCTTGGAGAACTTGGCCGCCAGATCGCCCGTGCCGCCGGCGATGTCGAGCACGCGGTTGCCGGTGCGTACACCCGACAACTCGATGGTGAAGCGCTTCCACAGGCGGTGCATGCCGCCCGAGAGTACGTCGTTCATCAGGTCGTACTTGGCCGCAACGGAGTGGAACACCTCAGCGACTTTTTCCGCTTTCTGGCTTTCCGGAACGTTCTTGAAGCCGAAGTGAGTGGTGGGTTCGGCATCGCTGCCTTTGCGCTGATCAGTCATATCGCTGTCACCAAAAGAGAATGCGGGACATGATAATCCCCACCGCCTGCTTTGTCTTGGCAAGGCTGAAGGTAAGATAGGTGTTCATCGAGACCTTTTGCCGCATGGCAGGTGTTCTGAGTCGATATAAAGAGGAGTCATTGCAATGGCCCGTATTACCGTTGAGCGTGCACATTCCCTGGGTAAAGAAGGCGCGCGCGCGAAGGCCGAGAAGTTGGCGCATAAACTCAAGGAGCAATATGGCCTGGAGTCATCGTGGTCGGGCGATAGCCTGAACCTCAAGCGTTCGGGGGTTAAAGGCACGGTGTTAGTCGCCGATGAATCGCTGCGCATTGATGTTGAATTGGGCCTGTTGATGTCGGCCATGAGCGGCACCATCAAGTCTGAAATCGAGAAAGCCCTGGATAAGGCGCTGGCCTGATCAATGTGTTCTTAGGGTGCCGATTCTAATTTTCCAGCCTACTTTGTGCCCAAGCCCTCAACTCCTGCGGGCCGTTCCTCGACCCTAATCTGCGTGAGGTGCACCATGGCCAAAGTTATTTTGAAGAAAAAAATCGACCTTCAGTCCACTGCCCTGAGTGACGTTAAAAGCTACGCCCGCAAGATCTGGCTGGCAGGACTTGGCGCCTATGCCAAGGTCGGCAGCGAAGGCGGCGAGTACTTCAAAGAGCTGGTTAAGACCGGTCAACATGTTGAAAGTAAAGGCAAAAAAGTTGTGGTTGAACAACTTGATGCTGCCAACAGTCAGATTGACCAAGTAAAGAGTAATGTCTCCAGCGTCAAAGGTTTGGTTGAAGTTCAACTGGATAAAGTTGAAAAAGCTTTTGACACGCGTGTTGCAAGTGCCTTGAATCGAATCGGCATTGCGTCTAAACATGACGTGGAGACACTCTCTGCTAAGCTCGAAGAGCTGACGACATTGCTAGAACGTGTCGCGCGTAAACACTAAGGAGACATCGGGATGGCTGTTAAAAAGACTACTCAGAAAGAAGGCAGCTCGTGGATCGGGGAGGTTGAAAAATATTCCCGTAAGATCTGGCTTGCTGGTTTAGGCGTGTACTCGAAGGTTAGCAGTGACGGCGGCAAATACTTCGAGACATTGGTCAAGGACGGCGAAAAGGCCGAGAAGTTGACCAAGACCACGGTTGGTAAAAAAGTTGAAGCGGCCAAGGCCACTGCCGGCTCTGCCAAGTCGAGCATTTCTGACACTTGGGGCAAGTTGGAAGAAACCTTCGACAAGCGTCTCAACAGTGCCATTTCGCGACTGGGCGTGCCCAGCAAAGCGGAACTGAAGACGCTGCACAGCAAGGTCGATACCCTGACCAAGCAAATCGAAAAACTCACCGGCGCTAAAGTGGCTCCAGCCAAAACCGCCGCCGCTAAACCGGCTGCCAAGCCTGCGGCTAAAACTGCGGCTGCTAAACCGGCTGCCAAAACCGCCGCCAAGCCTCTGGTTAAAGCGGCCGCCAAGCCAGCTGCCAAACCTGCGGCCAAGGCCCCGGCTAAAGCTGCGGCAAAACCCGCTGCAAAAACCGCAGCTGCCAAACCGGCTGCCAAGCCTGCAGCAAAACCCGTGGCCGCTAAAGCCGCTGCCAAGCCTGCGGCTAAGCCGGCTGCCAAAGCAGCAGCAAAACCAGTGGCTAAAACCGCCGCTGCCAAACCTGCTGCCAAGCCGGCCACTGCGAAACCTGCAGCCAAGCCAGCCGCCGCTAAAGCCGCTGCCAAGCCTGCTGCAGCAAAACCTGTGGCTGCCAAGCCTGCGGCAAAACCTGCCGCCGCGAAGAAGCCAGCAGTAGCCAAGAAGCCAGCAGCGTCCAAACCTGCTGTTGCGGCCAAGCCTGCAACTCCAGCGCCAACCGCTTCTACAGCCAATTCGGTGTCCGCACCGACACATGCTCCTGCCGCCCCGACTGCAACGCCGGTAACCCCGACGCCATCCAGTCAGTCCTGATTTTTTCAGGGCACAAAAAACGCCCGGCCTGTGAAGGTCGGGCGTTTTTTTATGGAAGTCTCATATACACCGCATTTCCAATGTGGGAGCGGGCTTGCCCGCGATGGCGGAGTGTCAGCCACCCAGGTATTGGCTGATAAATTGCTATCGCGGGCAAGCCCGCACACACATTTTTAATCGATATCATCCAGGTATTTGAGCGCAAACCGCTCAGTTGCCTGCCGCGCCGGCAATAGCAGATGCGGCGCCACCAGCATCATCACCTGGTACACCACCACCCGCACCTCGCCTTCACGGTCGAGAATCCGTTGGTAGTCCAGGGAAAACAGCAGGGTCATGGTGATCTGTTCCACCAATTGCCCCAGTGCCTGGGTGTCACTGACCAACTGTCCCGCTGCCTTCAGGCGCGCAAGCAGTGAAGCCAGGGTGCGCTTGAGCGCCGTGAGCAAGTTGCGAATGCCCTTGGCCAGCTTTGGCAGGCGCCCGGCCAGGTTCGACAGGTCCTGGAACAGGAACCGGTAGTGGGCCATGCGCTCGATGATCAGGTGCAGGAACAGCCAGTAATCTTCGGGTTTGAGTTGCGCATCTGCCGGCGGGTCGAGCAGCGGCGCCAGTTCATTCTGGAAACGCTCGAACAACCCAAGCACCAAGGGCTCCTTGCCATGGAAATGGTAATAAAGGTTGCCGGGGCTGATCCCCATTTCATTGGCCACCTCCATGGTCGACACGTTCGGTTCGCCCTTGTGGTTGAACAACTGCAGGGCACATTCAAGGATACGGTCGCGGGTCTTCATCCAGTCTTCTTAATGTGATCGTTGAGCTCAGCGCACCCGCACGTAAGTGCCTGGCGCCACTTCCATCGGTGGGTAATTCTGGTTGCCCAGGGCGGTGAGTGTTTCGCGTTGCACGCCCGAACGTTGCTGGATCCACGCAAGCCACTGCGGCCACCAGCTGCCTTCGACGTGACTGGCGTCGTAGTACCAGGCACGCGGGTCGCTGCTCAGCTTGGGGTTCTCGACGTAGTTGGCCTTGGGGTTGCCCGGCGGGTTGAGGATGCTCTGGATATGCCCGCTGTTGGACAGCACAAAGCGCCGCTCGCCGCCCAGCAGTTGCGTGGAGCGATACACCGCGTCCCACGGCGTGATGTGGTCGTTGATCCCGGCCACGCTGAAGCTGTCCACTGTGACCTTCTGCAGGTCGATGGGCGTGCCGCACACCTCAAGGCCACCCGGATGGCTGAGCGGGTTGTGCTTGAAGAAGTCCAGCAGGTCGCCATGCAACGCGGCGGGCAGGCGCGTGTTGTCGTTGTTCCAGTAGAGGATGTCGAACGCCGGCGGTTCTTTGCCCAGCAGGTAATTATTGATCCAGTAGTTCCAGATCAGATCGTTGGGGCGCATCCAGGCGAAGACCTTGGCCATGTCGCGACCCTCCAGCACGCCTTGCTGGTAGGAGCGGCGCTTGGCGGCCTCCAGGGTCTGTTCATCGGCAAACAAGGTGGCGGGGCTGTCGATCTGGCTGTCCAGCAGGCTCACCAGGTAACTGGCGCTGGAGATGCGCCGCAGCTGGCGCTTGGCTTGCAGGTGGCCTTGCAGCGCGGCGATGGTCAAGCCACCGGCGCAGGCGCCCATCAGGTTGACCTCACGGGCACCGGTGATTGCCCGGCACACGTTCAGCGCTTCCTCCAGCGCCGCCACATAGGTGGACAGGCCCCACTCGCGGTGACGCACATCCGGGTTGCGCCAGCTGACCATAAACGTCTGCAGGCCGTTTTTCAGGGCGTACTGCACAAAGCTGTTGGCGGGGCTGAGATCGAAGATGTAGTACTTGTTGATTTGCGGCGGCACGATCAGCAACGGCTTGGCGTACTGCTTTTCGCTCATGGGCTTGTACTGGATCAGTTCCAGCAGCTCGTTGCGAAACACCACGGAGCCCGCGGTCGTTGCCACCGTTTTGCCCACTTCAAAAGCGTGTTTGCTGACCTGGCTGGGCAGGCCGTTGTTGTGCAACAAATCGTTAAACAAATTACTCACGCCGCGCACCACACTGTTGCCGCCGGAGTTGAGCAGCTCCTTGATGGCCAGCGGGTTGAGCAAGGTGTTGGAGGGCGAGACGGCATCGTTGATCAGCGAGAAGGCAAAGTGCGCGCGGGCGCGGTCATCGGCGCTCATCGAGCTGTCGTCGATCCAGTGACGCGTTTGTTTCTGCCAGCTCAAATAGGCTTGCAGGCTGCGCCGGTACAGCGGATTAAGCGTCCAGGTGGGGTCGGAGAAGCGGCTGTCAGCGGGGTTGGGGGCCTGTACGGTTTCACCCAGCAGCACGCGACCGAGTTGGCCGCCCAAGGCCAGGGCGTGCCGAGCGGTGTACAGCGGGTTGCGCAAGCCATGGTTGGCGACACTGCGCAGGGTCGCCAGCAAATCGCGGCCCCGCAGGCCACTGATCGCATTTTGCGCGTTGATGAACGCGGCCGGGGTGGGCGCCGGGTTCGTCACGGGTCTTTCTCGCATGAGCCAACACTCCTTCGTCAAGCCATCAACAGGCACGCCAATTCAGAACCATAGTCGGTTCCTGGCAAGTTGCGCGGCGGCGTAGTCCTTACACCGCTGGTCGAGGGTGAATCACCGCACGCAGGCGCTCCTCTTCAAGAAACTTCATGATGATCGGCGCCACGGCTTCGGCGCGGGTGATCAGGAACAAGTGGCCATCATCGATGATGTGCAACTGTGCGTTGGGAATGCGCCAGGCGAGCATGCGCATATTGATCAGCGGGATCAGCGGGTCGTCGTCGCCGGCCAGCACCAGCGTCGGCTGGCGGATCTTGTGCAGCCAGTGAATGCTGGTCCAGCCAAGGCCCGCAAACAGCTGCCAGTAGTAACCGAGCTTGCCCGCCGAGCGCACCTTGCTGGCGTGTTCGGCGGCCAGTTTGGAGTCGCGGCGGAACGAGCCGCCATAAATCATCGGTGCAATTCGCACCACGTGGGACGGTTGGATATAGCGCCTGGGGCTTGCCATCAGCCATAGCACCTTGGGTTTGCCCGGCACCATAAAGGCCCCGGCTGCCGTCGCCGCCAGGATCAGTTTTTTGCAGCGCTCGGGGTAGTCATAGGCAAACTGCTGCGCCAACGCGCCGCCCCAGGACACACCCACCGCATTCACCTGGCCATAGTCCAGGTAATCGAGCATGCGTGCGGTGAGCTTGGCCAGACCGGGAAAGCGATAGGGCACGCTGGGTGTGGAAGACCCCCCCACACCTGGCACATCGAAGGCGATCACTTCCAGGTCCGGGTCCAGCGCCTGGACGAACGGAAACACCAGCTCAAGGTTGGCGCCGATGCCGTTGAAGATCAGCAGCGGCGTCAAGTGAGGCTTGCCCGGGCGTACCGCCGTACGGATGGTCTGGCCATCCAGGTCGATGGTACGGAAGATGAACGGTTGCGGCATGCTCAAGCCCTGTGAAGTGGCGCTATTTGTCTGGAAAAACTCGGTTCCTGTGGGAGCTGGCTTGCCTGCGATAGCAATCTTTCAGTTAGCTCATCAGCTAGCTGGCCCACCGCTATCGCAGGCAAGCCAGCTCCCACATTGATCGCATTTCTACCGCAAAATCTGCTTATCGTTCGTGCACATAAGTACCCGGTGCCGCCTCGGCTGCGGCATAGGCTTTGTTACCCAGGCTTGTAGGTGCTTTCTTCAGTTTGCCCGCCCGCTCGGCCTGCCACGCCTGCCAATGCAGCCACCATGAGTCAGTATGCTTGGTGGCATTCTCCTGCCACTCCAGCGGCTTGCCCGCCAACCCATCGCTGGTCTGGTAACGCGCCTTGGGGTTGCCTGGCGGGTTGAGGATGCTCTGGATATGCCCGCTGCTGGACAACACAAACTCCACTTTGCCACCAAACAGCTGCGCCGATTTGTAGCACGACTGCCACGGCGTGATGTGGTCGTTGGTGCCGGCCAGGGAATAGATATCGGCGGTCACCTGCTTGAGGTCGATCGGCGTGCCGCACACTTCCAGGGCATTGGCGCGTACCAGCGGGTTGTTCTTGAACAGCTCAATCAAATCGCCATGGAAGGCGGCCGGCAAACGTGTGGTGTCGTTGTTCCAGAACAGGATGTCGAACACCGGCGGCTCGTTGCCGAGCAGGTAGTTATTGACCCAGTAGTTCCAGATCAGGTCGTTGGGGCGCATCCAGGCGAAGACCTTGGCCATGTCGCGGCCCTCCAGCACACCGGCCTGGTAAGAATGGCGCTTGGCGGCTTCCAGGGTCTGTTCGTCGACAAACAGCGCCACCTGGGTGTCCAGGGTGGTGTCCAGCACACTCACCAGCAGGGTCAGGGCGTTGACCTTCTTCTCGCCCAGCGCCGCGTAGTGGCCCAGCAGGGCGGTGCAGGTGATGCCGCCCGAGCAGGCGCCGAGCATGTTCACGTCTTTGCTGCCGGTAATCGCCGTGACCACATCGACCGCTTCCTTGAGCGCCTCGATATAGGTCGACAGGCCCCACTCGCGCTGCGCCTTGGTCGGGTTGCGCCAACTGACGATAAACGTCTGCTGGCCATTGCGCAGGCAGAAGCGCGCCAGGCTCTTCTCCGGGCTCAGGTCGAATACATAGAATTTGTTGATCTGCGGCGGCACCACCAGCAGTGGGCGTTCGTGCACCTGCTCGGTAATGGGCTTGTACTGGATCAGCTCCAGCACGTCATTGCGAAACACCACGGCGCCTTCAGTGGTGCCCAGGGTCTTGCCGACTTCAAAGGCGCCCATGTTGACCTGGCTGGGCATGCCGCCGTTGTGCACCATGTCTTTGGCCAAGTGGGACAGGCCATCAAGCAGGCTTTTGCCGCCGGTTTCAAAGAAGCGTTTGACCGCCGCCGGGTTGGCCGCGCTGTTGGTGGGGGCCATGGCTTCGGTCATCAGGTTGATCACGAAGTGGCCGCGGCTGATGTCCTGTTCCGACAGGTTACTGTCGCCGATCCAGTCGTGCAGTTCCTTGCGCCACGCCAGGTAAGTTTGCAGGTAACGCTTATAGAGCGGGTTCTGGCTCCACGCCGGGTCGTTGAAGCGACGGTCATCGCCTTCGGGGGCCAGTGCGGATTTGCCGAACATCACGTTCTTCAATTCCACGCCAAAATGCGCGACGTGTTTGACGCTGTGCAACGGTTGCTTGATGGCTTGGGTCAGTACCATCTTCGCTGAGGCCAATAAATCCTTTTTGCGTAACGCGATGATCGGGTTCAGCCCCAGGGTGTTTTCCGAGGCCTGGCGTTTCAAGTCATCGTTATTCTTGTTACTCATCTACGACGCTCCATTGTCCGAAAGACGAGTACCGGCGATTGCTGCGCACCCAATTTCGATACACGACACCAGCCTGGTACTGCGACTCGGGTGACCGTTGATACCGCATCGTCAAATGCAGGGAACTTGCCAGTTCCATTGGTTACCCGAGTTTAATTTTTTTCGCAAGCGGGCCAATCGTTGACCACGCGACAGGGCATTCAAGCAGATGAAATTAGAAAATGCCCTCTAAAGAGCGAGACGCCTGAGTTAGAGCATCAGCCGCACGACCGATTCGCTCGGGTCGCGGGTTTTGCCGGCGGCTTTAAGCTCAGCCAGATAATCGGCCCACAACGCATCCTGGCGTACGGCCAACTGGTAGAGGTAGTCCCAGGTGAACAGTCCGCTGTCATGGCCGTCGTCGAAGGTCAATTTCAGTGCGTATTGGCCGGCTGGTTCTATCTTGATCAGCCGCACGTTGAGCTTGCCGAACTGCAGGATGGGTTTGCCGTGGCCCTGGACCTCGGCGGAAGGCGAGTGGGTGCGTAGCAGCTCAGCGGGGAGCTGGTAGACCTCGCTCGGCCCATAGGTAAGGCCGAGGGTGTTGGAGGTTTTGTGCAGGTTTACAGCGGTGGGGAATTTGGTCATTGGAGAACCGCCCAGAGATAGTCCTGAGAACCGGCTTAAAACTGTAGGAGCTGGCTTGTGTGGGAGCCGGGCTTGCCCGCGATGCAGACACCTCGGTGTTTCAGAAACACTGAGGTGATGCTATCGCAGGCAAGCCAGCTCCCACACAAGTCCGGCTCCGACACAAGCCGTTTTCTGTGAGGCTTACAGGATATAACGAGACAGATCTTCGTTCTGCGCCAATTCGCCCAGGTGGCTATTGACGTACTCAGCGTCAATCTTGATCGCTTCGCCATTCTGCGAACCGGCCATGTCGCCAGCACTGAAGGACACTTCTTCCAGCAGACGCTCAAGCAGGGTGTGCAGGCGACGGGCACCGATGTTTTCGGTCTTCTCGTTGACCTGCCAGGCAATCTCCGCCAGGCGCTTGATGCCGTCCGGCTGGAATTCGATGCCCAAACCTTCGGTTTTCAGCAGTTCGCGGTATTGCTCGGTGAGCGAAGCATGCGGCTCGCTGAGGATACGTTCGAAGTCGCCGGGGGTCAGCGCCTTGAGTTCCACGCGAATCGGCAGACGGCCTTGCAGCTCCGGCACCAGGTCGCTGGGCTTGCTCAGGTGGAACGCGCCCGAGGCGATAAACAGGATGTGGTCGGTCTTGACCATGCCCAGCTTGGTGTTCACCGTGCAGCCTTCGATCAGCGGCAGCAGGTCGCGCTGTACGCCTTCGCGGGACACATCGACGCCGCCGGAGTTGCCGCGCTTGGCCACCTTGTCGATCTCGTCGATAAACACGATACCGTGCTGCTCCACCGCTTCCAGGGCTTTGGCCTTGAGCTCTTCCTCATTCACCAGGCGCCCGGCTTCTTCGTCGCGCACCAGCTTCAGCGCGTCCTTCACCTTGAGCTTGCGGCTTTTCTTCTTGCCCTTGCCCATGTTGGCGAACAGGTTCTGCAACTGGCTGGTCATTTCTTCCATGCCAGGCGGTGCGGAAATGTCGACGCCGGACACTTCGGCCACTTCGATCTCGATTTCCTTGTCGTCCAGCTGGCCTTCACGCAGGCGCTTGCGGAACAGCTGGCGGGTGTTGGAATCCGAGCTTGGCGCGGCGTCTTCGTTGAAGCCCATGCGTGCCGGTGGCAGCAGGGCATCGAGAATGCGTTCTTCGGCGGCGTCTTCGGCGCGGTGGCTGACCTTGGTCACTTCCTGCTCGCGCAGCATTTTCAGGGCGGCGTCGGCCAGGTCACGAATGATCGACTCGACGTCACGGCCTACGTAGCCCACTTCGGTGAACTTGGTGGCCTCGACCTTGATGAACGGAGCATTGGCCAGCTTGGCCAGGCGCCGGGCGATTTCGGTTTTACCCACGCCTGTCGGCCCGATCATCAGGATGTTCTTGGGCGTTACTTCAACGCGCAGTTCTTCGGGCAGTTGCATCCGGCGCCAGCGGTTACGCAGCGCAATGGCAACGGCGCGCTTGGCATCGTCCTGGCCGATGATATGGCGATTAAGTTCATGGACGATTTCGCGGGGAGTCATGGACATAGTGTTTGGCGGCCTCAAGCGGAATAAGCCTACGGCTTACTCGGCGAGGTCCTGCTCCTCAATGGTGAAGTTGTGGTTGGTGAACACGCAGATATCGCCGGCGATACCCAGGGCGGTCTCGACGATTTCGCGGGCCGACAGGTCGGTTTTCTTCAGCAGGGCGCTGGCTGCCGCCTGGGCGTAGCCGCCGCCGGAACCCATGGCGATCAGGCCGTGCTCGGGTTCAACCACATCGCCGTTACCGGTGATGATCAAGGATGCGTCTTTGTTGGCGACCGCCAACATGGCTTCCAGGCGGCTGAGGGAACGGTCGGTGCGCCATTCTTTGGCGAGTTCGACAGCGGCGCGAACCAGGTGGCCCTGGTGTTTTTCCAGCTGGCCTTCGAAGCGTTCGAAGAGGGTGAAAGCGTCGGCAGTGGCGCCAGCGAAACCGGCGAGAACCTGGCCGTGGTACAGGCGACGCACTTTCTTGGCGTTGCCTTTCATCACGGTGTTGCCCAGGGAAACCTGGCCGTCGCCGCCCATGACGACTTTGCCGTGGCGACGTACTGAAACGATGGTGGTCAAGGGGAGAGTCTCCACGCAGCGGGGCGAAAGTGCCCTGATGGAATCTCATATGGGGGTGGCGGGGGGGATTTCAACCGTAGGACGTGTGTGCGGACGAGTGGTGTTTATGGGGCTGACACCTTCCAGAGAACACCACAAAACCAAGTGTGGGAGCTGGCTTGCCTGCGATAGCGGTGTGTCAGTCACTGAAAATACTGACTGTTACATCGCTATCGCAGGCAAGCCAGCTCCCACATTTTGATCAACGTTGAGCCGGAATCAACGGCTCTGGCGTTGTTGTAACAACAGATTGCTAAAGCCTGCACCCGCCAGTTGCTTCTGCGCCACGGTCAGCTGTTCACGGTTGCTGAACGGCCCGACCAATACGCGATACCAGGTCGCATCCTTCACCGTGCCGGACTCCACTGTTACCGACTGGCCCAGCAGGATGATCTGCGCACGCACACGATCCGCATCCGCCTGTTTCGGGAACGAGCCCGCTTGCAGGAAGAACTTGGTCACCGGCGCCGCCTTGGTGGTCGCCACCGGTGGCGGTGGCGGCGGAGTGATCCCGGCCAACGCGGCTTGAGCGCGTGCGGTGTCGATTTTCGCGGCTTCCGCTGGTGTCACCGGCGTGGTCGGCACTTGTGGCGTCGGCAGGGTTTTCTCCGGCACGGCGTCAGGCGGCACGATCACTTCCGACTCCGGCAGCAGCGTGTAGAAGTCGTACTTGGGCTTTACCGGCGCGGTCGGGCTCGGCGCAGTCTTGTTGGCCTCGGCGATTTTTGTGGCCTTCTGCTGTTCTTGCTTGACCCGTTTGACGTCATCACCCTTGCCGGGCTCCAGCTTCATCAGGATCACCACAAACGCGCCGACCGCCAGGCCGATAGCCATCCACAGCCAGCCCGGGATTGGCTTCTTCGCCGGTGCCTGATAGCGGCTGGCGCCGCGCTTGGGTGCAGGTTTTTTCTTGGCAGCCAACTTACATACGCTCCAGGGTTTCCAGGCCTAACAGTTCCAGGCCTTGCTTGAGGGTCCGTCCAGCCAGTGCGGCGAGGCGCAGGCGACTTTGCTTTTTCGCTTCATCGTCTGCCGTAAGGATCGGGCAGTTCTCATAGAAACTGGAGAACAGACCGGCGACTTCGTACAAATACGTGCAGAGGATATGCGGCGTGCCTTTTTCACCGACGCTGTTGAGCACTTCGCCGAACTGCGCCAGCTTGGCCGCCAGGTCCTGTTCATGTGGGGCATCCAGCACGATTTGGCCTTCGACCTCGCTGAAATCCTTGCCCAGCTTGCGGAACACGCCGGCCACACGGGTGTAAGCGTACAGCAGGTACGGCGCGGTGTTGCCTTCGAAGTTGAGCATCAGTTCGAAGTTGAAGCTGTAGTCGCTGGTGCGGTGCTTGGACAGGTCGGCGTACTTCACCGCACCAATACCTACCACGCGGGCGATATTGCGCAGGTCGGCTTCGGCCAACTCCGGGTTCTTTTCCTTCACCAGGTTGTAGGCACGGTCCTGGGCTTCGTTGAGCAGGTCGATCAGCTTCACGGTGCCGCCGTCGCGGGTCTTGAACGGGCGGCCATCGGCGCCGTTCATGGTGCCAAAACCCATGTGTTCCATGTGCATCGGGTGGGTGACGAAGCCTGCGCGGCGCGCCACTTCGAACACTTGCTGGAAGTGCAGGGCCTGGCGCTGGTCGACAAAATACAGCGCGCGGTCGGCCTTGAGCACGCCGCTGCGGTAGCGCACGGCTGCCAGGTCAGTGGTGGCGTACAGGTAGCCGCCGTCGGCCTTGACGATGATCACTGGCAGCGGCTCGCCGTCGGCGGTCTTGAATTCCTCGAGGAACACGCACTGCGCGCCGTTGCTCTCAACCAACAGGCCGGCAGCCTTGAGGTCGTTGACCACGTTGATCAGGTCGTCGTTGTAGGCGCTTTCGCCCATCACGTCGGCCATGGTCAGCTTCACGTTGAGCAGCTCGTAGATTTCCTGGCAGTGCGACAGCGAAATCTCACGGAAACGGCCCCACAGCGCCAGGCAATCTTCATCGCCGGCTTGCAGCTTGACCACCAGGCCACGGGCGCGGTCGGCGAACTCTTCGGATTCGTCGAAGCGCTTTTTGGCGGCGCGGTAGAAGTTTTCCAGGTCGGCCAGCTCGTTGCTGGTGATCGGGTTTTCCTGCAGGTAGGCCATCAGCATGCCGAACTGGGTGCCCCAGTCGCCCACGTGGTTCTGACGGATCACGTCGTCACCCAGGAACTCCAGCACCCGTGCCACGCCGTCGCCAATGATGGTCGAGCGCAGGTGGCCCACGTGCATCTCTTTGGCCAGGTTGGGTGCCGACAGGTCAATCACCACACGCTCCACGGGGCCGGCCTTGCGCACGCCAATGTTGGCGTCGGCCAGGGCCGCGTCCAGGCGCGAAGCCAGGGCCTGGGTGTTCTGGAAGAAGTTGATAAAGCCTGGGCCGGCGATTTCGGCCTTGGTCACACTCTCGTCGGTTGGCAGCGCGGCGATGATTTTCTCCGCCAGGTCACGCGGTTTCATGCCGGCAGGCTTGGACAGCATCATCGCAATGTTGCTGGCAAAGTCGCCATGGGTCTTGTCGCGAGTGTTTTCCACCTGGATCGCCGGCGACAGGCCTTCAGGCAACACACCTTCGTTGACGAGTTGGGTGAGGGCTTGTTGGATCAGCTGGCGAATGGTGTCTTTCATGGTGTTCTCTTTCGACCGCAAGCGGCGGTGCGCGATGCGCAGGTGGAAAAACTCGGCATTATCCGTGGCGAGGGCGGGCTTGCCAACCGTTCAGACAGGTTGATGGACCTGCGGACCTCATCGCGGGCAAGCCCGCTCCCACATTTAAGGGGGTTCATATTTCAAAATGTGGGAGCTGGCTTGCCTGCGATAGCGATTTCGCAATCAATACAGGTCTACCGGATCCACATCCAACGACCATCGCACTTGGCGGGCGCTGGGCATTTGCTCCAGGGCAAGCATCCAGCTATTTAATAGTCGATGCAGCGGTGCACGGGACGTTGCCTGCAAGAGTAGCTGAGCGCGATACCGCCCGGCGCGCCGCTCCATCGGCGCGGGGACTGGGCCGAGCAATTCGATGCCGGCCAGACTCAACTCACCGAGCAAACGTTCGGCGGCGCTGCATGCCTCGTCGAGAAAATTTTCGGCCTGCCCTGGCTTGTGCGCTTCGGCGCGCAACAGTGCCAGGTGTGCAAACGGCGGCAGGCCGGCGGAGCGGCGTTCGCTCAGGGCCTGTTCGGCGAAAGCGAAGTAGCCCTGTTCTGTCAGTTGAATCAGCAAGGGGTGGTCAGCCAGATGCGTCTGGATAATCACCTTGCCCGGCTCTTCGGCGCGCCCGGCACGGCCTGCCACCTGCACGATCAGTTGCGCCATGCGTTCGCTGGCGCGGAAGTCGCCGGAGAACAAACCACCGTCGGCGTCCAGGATCGACACCAGCGTTACCCGTGGGAAGTGGTGCCCTTTGGCGAGCATCTGCGTGCCGATCAGGATGCACGGCTGGCCTTTCTGAATGGTCGCGAACAGCTGGTTCATCGCGTCTTTGCGCGAGGTGCTGTCGCGGTCGACGCGCAGCACCGGGTAATCCGGAAACAGAATGCCCAGGCGCTCCTCGGCACGCTCGGTGCCCGCACCCACGGGGCGCAAATCCACTTTGCCGCATTGTGGGCAGTGGCGCGGCACGCGCTCCACATGGCCGCAGTGGTGGCAGCGCAGCTCGCCGTGGCGCTGGTGTACGGTCATGCGCGCATCGCAGCGTTCGCACTCGGACATCCAGCCGCAGTCGTGGCACAGCAGCGTCGGCGCAAAGCCCCTACGGTTAAGAAACACCAGGACTTGCTGGCCGGCGGCGAGGGTTTGGCCGATGGCTTGCTGCATCGGCCCGGAAATGCCGCTGTCCAGTGGGCGGCTTTTTACATCCAGGCGCAGAAACCGTGGTTGCTTGGCGCCGCCGGCGCGCTCGTTGAGGCGCAGCAGGCCATAACGGCCGGTGTAGGCGTTGTGCAGGCTTTCCAGGGACGGTGTAGCCGAGCCGAGCACAATCGGGATGTCTTCCTGGCGCGCGCGTACCAGCGCCAGGTCGCGGGCGTGGTAGCGCAGGCCTTCCTGCTGTTTATAGGAGCCGTCGTGCTCCTCGTCGATGATGATCAGCCCGGGGTTTTTCATCGGCGTGAACAGTGCCGAGCGGGTGCCGATAATAATGTCGGCCTCGCCATCCCGCGCCGCCAGCCAGGCTTCCAGGCGCTCGCGGTCGTTGACCGCCGAATGCACCAGCGCGATGCGCGCGTTAAAACGTTGCTCGAAACGCGCCAGGGTTTGCGGGCCGAGGTTGATCTCCGGGATCAACACCAGTGCCTGCTTGCCGGCTTGCAGGGTTTCGCGGATCAGTTGCAAATACACTTCGGTCTTGCCGCTGCCGGTGACGCCGGCGAGCAGGAAGGCATGGAAGCTGTCGAAACCGGCGCGAATGGCTTCATAGGCGGCGCGTTGCTCGGGGTTCAGCGGCAACTCCGGTTGAGCCAGCCAGTGGTCATGGCGCGGGTCCGGCGCGTGCTTGCGGATTTCCACCTGCACCAAGCCCTTTGCCAGCAGCAAGTCGAGGCTGTCTTTGCTCAGCATCAGCTTGCTTAACAACTGGTGGGCTACGCCATGGGGGTGTTGGGCCAGGGTCGCGAGGGCTTCGCGTTGGCGTGGCGCGCGGGCGATGCGTGGGTCATCCAGGCGCGCGCCGGGCACCATCGACCAGAAACGCTCCTGGCGTGCTTCAGCCAGTTCGCCCTGGCGCAGCAGCACCGGCAGTGCCCAGCTCAGGGTATCGCCGAGGCTGTGCTGGTAATACTGTGCGGTCCACAGGCATAACTTGAACAGCGCGGGCGGCAGCGGCGGTGTAGCGTCGAGGATGGCCAGGGCCGGCTTGAGCTTTTCGGCGGGGACTTCGCTGTGGTCGGCCACCTCGATCAGGATGCCGATCATCTCGCGACGGCCAAACGGCACGCGCACGCGCATGCCCGGCTGTAACTGCGCCCGCAACACGCCGGCCGGGGCTCGGTAGTCGAACAGGCGGCGCAGGGGCGAGGGCAGGGCTAGGCGCAAAATGGCGTCGGGCACGCGGGGAGTCTCATATAAAGGCAGGCAGTGGCGCAGGGGCGGGAGCCTAGCAGACCTGCGGTGGGGGTGTCCTGTGTTGCGGCACTTCTGTGGGCGCCGGGCTTGTTGTGGCGAGCAGCAGGCTTGCCCAGCGCAGGGCAAGCCTGCTCGCCACAAAAAAGTGCGGCCTTGCAGATGGGCGGTGGTGTGTTGGGTTTTTCTGATGAAAGGGGCTTTTATGTAGGCAAAGCACGGGAGGCGCCGCTTGCGCGTTTAAAAAGGTCTGGTAGAATCCGCGGCCTAATTACGTGCGGTATTCGACAATAGTGTCGAGTGGCGGCACGCTAGCCCGAGGAAGTCACCATGAAAGCCGATATCCATCCAGCGTACGAAACTATCGAAGTAACCTGCAGCTGCGGCAACAAGTTCGAAACGCGTTCGAACCTGTGCAAGCCACTGGGTACTGACGTATGCAACGAGTGCCACCCGTTCTACACCGGTAAGCAGAAAACTCTGGACACCGGCGGCCGTGTACAGCGCTTCGCAGATCGCTTTGGTGCTTTCGGCAAGAAGCCTGCTGCTGCAGAGTAAGGCTCAAAAGCCCCCAGGGTTTTTGCAAGCTGTTGAAAAAGGCGCCCCTTGTGGGCGCCTTTTTTGTGCCTGCGATTTGACCGTGCTGCACTCAAAGCGATTTTAATAAAATAATTGTAGACATTTTTTATCGTAATTGTGAACAGTTAAGCCCTTGTATCCCGTGGCTCTTGGCCGAAAGTCGTAGTGCGCGGCCCTTGACGGCAGTGACTGACCAGTCTTGTGGGGACTTTCTCACACGCGTATCCTCGGCGGTCCGTCGACCAACAGTAAAAGCGGAATGCCGATATGTCTGATTTGAAAACTGCCGCTCTCGAATATCACGCCCATCCTCGTCCAGGAAAGCTGAGTGTAGAGCTCACCAAAGCCACTGCCACTGCCCGCGACTTGTCGCTGGCCTACAGCCCTGGCGTTGCCGAGCCCGTACGTGAAATCGCCCGCGACCCTGAACTGGCGTACAAGTACACCGGCAAAGGCAACCTGGTTGCAGTGATTTCCGATGGCACCGCGATTCTCGGCCTGGGCAACCTCGGCCCATTGGCTTCCAAGCCAGTCATGGAAGGTAAGGGCGTGCTGTTCAAGCGCTTTGCCGGCATCGACGTTTTCGACATCGAAGTCGATTCCGAAAGCCCGCAAGCTTTCATCGACACTGTAAAGCGCATCTCCATCACTTTCGGTGGCATCAACCTGGAAGACATCAAGGCACCTGAGTGCTTCGAGATCGAAAAGGCCCTGATCGAACAGTGCGACATTCCGGTATTCCACGATGACCAGCACGGCACCGCGATCGTTACTGCGGCCGGCATGATCAACGCCCTGGAAATCGCTGGCAAAACCCTGGCTGACGCCCAGATCGTCTGCCTGGGCGCTGGTGCTGCGGCCATCTCCTGCATGAAGTTGCTGGTGAGCATGGGCGCCAAGCTGGAAAACATCTTCATGGTCGACAGCAAGGGCGTAGTTCAGTCCGAGCGTACCGACCTGAACCAGTACAAGGCGATGTTTGCCCACGCCACCGACAAGCGCACCCTGGCTGACGCCCTCGACGGTGCCGACGTGTTCGTTGGCCTGTCCGGCCCGAACCTGCTGAGCGCCGAAGGCCTGAAGTCCATGGCGGCCAACCCGATCGTGTTCGCCTGCTCCAACCCGGACCCGGAGATCTCGCCTGAGCTGGCCCACGCCACTCGCAACGACGTGATCATGGCCACCGGCCGTTCGGACTACCCGAACCAGGTCAACAACGTGCTGGGCTTCCCGTTCATCTTCCGTGGTGCCCTGGACGTTCGCGCCAAGCGCATCAACGAAGAGATGAAAGTGGCTGCCGCCAACGCCCTGCGTGAACTGGCCAAGCTGCCGGTACCTCAGGACGTCTGCGATGCCTACGGTGGTGCCCCACTGGCATTCGGTCGTGAGTACATCATCCCGAAACCAATGGATAAGCGCCTGATCACCCTGATCTCGGATGCCGTGGCCAAAGCCGCGATCGAGACCGGTGTGGCTACCCTGCCGTATCCGAAGCACTACCCGCTGAAAAGCGTGGATGATGTGTTCAACGGCTAAGCCGTTGTAGCGCACCAACAAAAAGCCCCGGCTCTTGCGAGTCGGGGCTTTTTTTGTGGCTGATGAATACGGTCTTCAGGCGCCAGGTAAACCCTGTGGGAGCCGGGCTTGCCCGCGATGGCGGTGTACCAGGGGGTGAATCAGTGGCTGATACACCGCCATCGCAGCATAGGTTACACAGCCGGTTGGCACGCAGTCTGTGGCAGGTGGGCTGTTGTGGCGAGCAGGCTTGTCGAATCGTCGCACCGCCGGCGTTGGGCTGCGAAGCGGCCCCAGTAAAGGCACTGCAATTTTCCTGAAAGTACTCAGTGTCAGGGTTTGGGGCCGCTTCGCGGCCCAACGCAGGACAAGCCTGCTCGCCACAGGAGAAAGTGGCGGCCTTCAAAAGTTGTGTAGATGCCTATGGCCATCGCAGGCAAGCCAGCTCCCACAGTGGAGCTGGGTCGGCCATTGATCTCATCAGAACAAATCGATCGGCGCCGCCTAATCCGCCGGCAGCGGGCTGCCCGGTGTAAAGCGTGGATGATGTGTTCAACGGCTAAGCCGTTGTAGCGCACCAACAAAAAGCCCCGGCTCTTGCGAGTCGGGGCTTTTTTTGTGGCTGATGAATACGGTCTTCAGGCGCCAGGTAAACCCTGTGGGAGCCGGGCTTGCCCGCGATGGCGGTGTATCAGGGGGTGAATCAGTGGCTGATCCACCGCCATCGCAGGCAAGCCAGCTCCCACAGTGGAGCTGTGTCACATTAGAAGAGATCGATCGGCGCCGCCTCATCCGCCGGCAGTGGGCTGCCCGGTGCAACGCCGTTGCCCAGCTCGTTGACCGACGGCGGCGTGTCTTCGCTCTTGAACAGCTCGAAGTACGCATTCGGCGTGCTAGGTGATGCCGCACGGCCGCTGACCGGGTCTATCCGCAGGCTGAGAATACCTTCCGGCTCAGCCTGGGTATGCAGCGGCTTGTCCTTCAAGGCCGCGCCCATGTAACTCATCCAGATCGGCAGTGCGACGGTGCCACCAAACTCACGGCGGCCCAGGCTTTCCGGTTGGTCGTAGCCGGTCCACACAGTGGTCACGTAGTCGGCGTTGTAGCCGGAGAACCAGGCATCCTTGGACTCGTTGGTGGTACCGGTCTTGCCGGCGATATCCGCGCGACCCAAGGCCAGGGCGCGGCGGCCGGTGCCTTTCTTGATCACGTCTTCCAGAATGCTGTTGAGGATGTAGGTGGTACGACCATCTACCACACGCTCGGCCACTGCTGGTGCCTGTGGCTCGGCGGGCACGGCGGCATTGGCGGCCGGTGCTGCGCCTGGCGTCGGCTCAATGGTGATGCCGCCGTTGTTCGGTGCTGCGATGCCGTCGGGTGCAGCCACACCGTTTACCACGTCGCCCGGCACGCGTGGCGGGTTGGCGGTGAACAGCGTGTCGCCATTGCGGCTTTCGATCTTGTCGATCAGGTACGGCGTGATCTTGTAGCCGCCGTTGGCAAAGGTGCTCCAGCCGGTAGCAATTTCCATCGGCGTGAGGGTCGCGGTGCCCAGCGCCAGGGACAGGTTCGGCGGCAGATCCGACTTGGCGAAGCCAAAGCGTGTCATGTAGTCGATGGTCTTGCCCACGCCCATCGCCTGCAGCAGGCGGATCGAGACCAGGTTGCGTGACTTGTACAGCGCCTCGCGAATACGGATCGGGCCGAGGAAGGTATTGGTGTCGTTCTTCGGGCGCCAGACCTTGTCCAGGTACTCGTCGACAAACACGATCGGTGCGTCGTTGACCAGGCTGGCGGCGGTGTAGCCGTTATCCAGCGCGGCGCTGTAGACAAACGGTTTGAAGCTTGAGCCCGGCTGGCGCTTGGCCTGGGTGGCGCGGTTGTAGTTGCTCTGCTCGAAGGCAAAGCCGCCGACCAGCGCACGGATCGCACCGTTCTGCGGGTCCAGGGACACCAGAGCGCCCTGGGCCACAGGCACTTGGCTGAATTTCAGGCTGTCGTCTTTCTGGCGTTGCACGCGGATCAAGTCACCGACTTGCGCCACGTCCGACGGCTGCTTGGGCATCGGGCCCATGCTGTTGGTGTTCAGGAACGGGCGTGCCCATTTCATGCTGTCCCACGACACATGGCCTTCGCCGCTGCGGGTGAGCACTTGCACGCCATCCTTCTTCACCTGAGTGACGATGGCGGGTTCCAGGCCGCTGATCGGGCGCTGTTTACCCAGCTCGGTGGTCCAGGCGCTCAGGGTCTTGCCCGGCAGGCGCGATTCGGGGCCACGGTAGCCATGGCGCTGGTCGTAGGTCACCAAACCGTCGCGTACTGAGTTATTGGCGATTTCCTGCAGGTTGCTTGGAATGGTCGTGGTCACGCGGAAGCCTTCGGTGTAGGCCTCGCTGCCATAACGGCCGACCATCTCGGCACGTGCCATTTCAGCGATATACGGCGCATTCACTTCCGGAGTCGGCACGTGGTAGCTGGCGTTCAGCGGCTCGGCCACGGCGCTCTCGTAGGCGGCCTGGTCGATTTTGCCCAGCTTATACATGCGCCCCAGGATCCAGTCGCGACGCTCCTTGCTGCGCGCCGGGTTGGCCAGCGGGTTGAAGCGCGACGGCGCCTTCGGCAGGCCGGCGATCATTGCCATCTGCGCCAGGCTGGCATCACGAATCGACTTGCCGTAGTACACCTGCGAAGCGGCTTCGATCCCGTAGGCGCGATTGCCCAGGTAGATCTTGTTGACGTACAGCTCAAGGATTTCGTCCTTGGTCAGCTGACGTTCGATCTGCAGCGCCAACAGGATTTCGGTGGCCTTGCGCGAAAAACTGCGCTCGCTGGTGAGGAAGAAGTTCTTCGCCACCTGCATGGTGATTGTGCTGCCGCCGGATTGAATGTGTCCGCTTTTTACCAGCTGGGTGGCTGCGCGCACCAGGCTGCCTGGGTCGACGCCGTAGTGGTTGGCGAAATTATCGTCTTCAGCCGAGAGCAGGGCGTTGATGAAATTGGGTGGAATGTCGGCGAAACGGATCGGTGTGCGGCGCATTTCGCCGAACTCCGCGATCAGTTTTTCATCGCTGCTGTAGACCCGCAAAGGAATCTGCAACTGGATACTTCTGAGTGCCTCTACTGAGGGCAAACCCGGACTAAGGTAGAGGTAGGCCCCGCTGAGTACGAGCAGCAGCCCGCAGACGATCGCGACAATGGAGTACCCGAAAAACTTCAGCAGACGAATCAAGGCTTTTGGATTTCCAGAGAAAAGAATGAGTTACGCGTCGGGGCATGCATGGCAAACGATGGATCGACCCGAGCAGCAGGAAAAAGCGGGAAAAAACGCTGGGCATTAAAGCATTTTCGGCCTGGGGCGTCATTCGTGGCGGCCAAACAAGTCGACCGAATGCACGATTCCCAGCGGCAATCAGGCGGTATGACAGGCAAAGTTTTAGGGAGTTTTATGAGAAAGGGATTTTTCAGGCGCAAAGCCGACACCCTGCTGGGCGTCGACATCAATGACACCGGAATCAAGCTGATTGAACTGGACCACACCGCCGGCGCCTACAGCGTCAAGGCATACGTCGCGCAGGGGCTGCCCGCCAATGCGGTCGTCGATGGCACGTTGTTGGACCTTGAAGGGGTGGGGCAGGCGCTGCAGCAGGCATTGTCCCGGTTGCACTCGTCCGTCCGGCAGGCGGCGGTGGCGGTATCGGGGCCATCGGTCATCACGCGGGTGATCGACATGGAGGCGGGGCTCAGTGACGAAGAGATGGCCTGGATGATCCAGATGGAAGCCGACCAGTACATCCCTTACCCACTGGATGACGTCGCCATCGATTTTCAGGTGCGCGGCCCCTTAGCTCAGGACTCGGCGCGGGTCGAGGTGGTGCTGGCTGCGTGCCTGAAGGAGCAGGTCGAGGCCCGCGCAGCGGTTTTGGCCCTGGCCGGGCTGGTTGCGCGGGTGGTGGACGTCGAAGGGTTTGCATTGGAGCGCGCTTGCCGTCAGGATTTCGCCAGCTTCATGCCGGGCCATCGAGTCGATGGCGCACAATGGGCCGTGGATGCCCACGGGATGGGAATTGCTTGCGGGCTGGCCCTGAGGAGTTTCGCTGGATGACACGAATCAATCTTTTGCCCTGGCGCCAGGCGCAGGCAGAACGGCGGCGCAAATACTTCCTGATATTTCTGCTGGGGTTCGCCGGTGTGGCACTCGCGGCGGTGTGGCTGGCGAACCAGGTCATCGATCAGGCGATCGACCGGCAAGTGACACGCAACAGCCACCTCAACCAAGACGTCGCCATCCAGGACTCGCGCCTCAAGACCATCGATGACTTGCAGGAGCAGAGCCAGCAATTGGCCGCGCGAATGAAGGTCGTACAGGACCTGCACGAATCTCGCTCGGCCGGCGCCCAGCTATTGGACCAACTCGCCCGTGCCGTGCCCGATGGGGTGCACCTGCATGAGGTGGTTGCCAAGGGCAATACGGTGAGTGTCAGTGGCAGTGCCGAGTCCAGCCAGGATATCGCTCAACTGATGCGCCGCCTCGAGGCCTCTGAAGGTGCCCACGCAACCCGGCTGCAGCACGTGCGTGCGCAAGGCCAAGGCGGCGGCAACGAATTCCAGTTGATGGTGCGCCAAGGGGAATCCACCGAGGCCCAGCCTTGAGCCTGCCCAGGCTCGACTTTTCCACGCTTTCTCACAACGCTGCCAAATGGCCCCTACCGGCCAAGCTTCTGCTCGGCTGCGCGCTGGGGGGATTGGTGTGGGTGGTGGGCGATGGATGGCTGCTGGCTCCGGCACGTGAACAGTTGCAAGGGTTGCAAGCGCAGACGCTGATGTTGCAACAGCAACTTACGCAAAAGACCGGCCTGGCCGCCGATCTTGAGGTGCGTGCCCATCAGGCCCAGGGAGCCCAGGCGCAGGTTGCCGAGCTGTTGCGGCAGTTGCCCGGCGAATCGGACGTGCCGGGCTTGCTCGAAGACATGGCGCGGCTGGCGGCGGCCAACGGTTTGGTGGTCGAAGGTGTCACGGTACTGGATGAACAGACGCAGCCGTACTACATCGAGGAGCCGGTACAAGTCGGTGTTTTGGGTGCCTACCACGACCTGGCGAGCTTCGTGACTGCCCTGGGTGATTTGCCGCGGATCGTCACTGTGCAGGATGTGGTGCTTCGGTCTGAAGGGGCGTTATTGCGCCTTGATTTGCTGGCCAAGACTTACCGTGGCCTGTCCGCGCGCGGCAAGCCTGGAATGGCTGTCGAGCAGAGGGCGCACTTTGTCTACGACGCAGCGTCCCAGCGTGACCCGTTCCAGCCGCCTGCGGCGCAGGTCGACCATATGCCGGGCCAACCCGCTCTTGCGCCGGACTTGGCTCGCAAGCGCGGCCCACTGGAAGGCCTGGCTGTCGACCAGTTCGAAATGGTCGGCACGCTTTCAATCGATGCAGTGTCGGTCGAAGCACTGCCCCATGGCCTGCAGACATTCGCCCTGCTGCGCACATCTTCTGGCGTGCACCGGCTGGCGGTCGGCGACTACCTGGGGCCTAACCATGGCCGGGTCACGGCCATTCATTCCGGCCACATCGAACTGGTCGAACTGTTCCCGGACGAACAGGGCGCATGGCTTGCGCGTTCGCGAACCCTGGTTTTAAACGTCAACTCATAACGGAATCAAACAATGAAAAGGACTTTCTCGTCCTTCGGGGTGGCGCTATGGATAGCGTTCACGGCACCGATGGCATTTGCTGTGCCCAATCGCGTCGATCTGATCCAGCTGCCGCCTCCTGGCAGCGTGGTTCCCAGTGGCGCCTACAACGGCGACACGCTGACCCTCAACTTCCAGAACATCGAATTGCGCGCCGTGTTGCAGCAAATTGCGGATGTGGCCGGGCTTAATCTGGTGGCCAGTGATGAAGTGCAAGGCTCGATCACTTTGCGGCTCAAGGATGTGCCCTGGGACCAGGCGCTGGATCTGGTGCTGCAAACCAAAGGCTTGGATAAGCGCGTGAAGGCCGGCGTTTTGCTGGTGGCACCCGCCGAAGAATTGGCGGCCCGCGAGCTGCTGGCGCTGGAGTCGCGCAAGCAGATGGAAGAGCTGGCGCCCTTGCGGCGCGAGCTGTTGCAGGTCAATTACGCCAAGGCGGCGGACCTGGCCAAGTTGTTCCAGTCGGTGACAGGCGTTGACGGCTTTACCGATGAGCGCGGCTCGGTGGCGGTGGATGATCGCACCAATAACATCATCGCCTACCAGACCCGCGAGCAAATTGACGAGCTGCGGCGCATCGTGGCACAGCTGGATGTACCGGTACGCCAAGTGATGATCGAGGCGCGGATTGTCGAGGCTAATGTCGATTACGACAAAAGCCTGGGCGTGCGCTGGGGCGGGCGGCTCAATCGCGGCAACTGGGGCGCGGGCGGTATCAGCAAGCCGTTGGCCGAGGGTGCGGAGCCACCGGAGAATCCGCCCAGCTCGCCGTTTGTCGATATGGGCTCGCTGGCCGGTACGTCTGGCTTGGGCATCGCTTTTATTACCGACAACCTGTTGCTCGACCTGGAACTGACGGCCATGGAAAAAACCGGCAACGGCGAAATCGTCTCACAGCCCAAGGTGGTCACTTCCGACAAGGAAACCGCGCGCATCCTCAAGGGCACCGAGATTCCTTACCAGGAGTCCAGCTCGCGTGGCGCCACCTCAGTGTCGTTCAAGGAGGCCTCGCTGTCGTTGGAGGTGACCCCGCAAATCACCCCGGATGGCTGGGTGATTATGGAGGTCAAGGTCACCAAGGACGAGCCGGACTACCTGAACAAGCTCAACGACGTACCGCCGATCAAGAAAAACGAAGTCAACGCCAAGGTGCGGGTCAAGGATGGCGAGACTATCGTCATTGGCGGGGTTTTCTCCAATACGCAAAGCAAAGTGGTAGATAAAGTGCCATTTTTGGGCGATGTACCGTATCTTGGCCGCCTTTTCCGGCGCGATGTGCTGGCGGAGAAAAAATCCGAGCTGCTGGTATTCCTGACTCCGCGTATTATGAATAACCAGGCGATTGCTGTGAGTCGTTGATTCTGTGCGAAATTTGATTCTTGTAGGACCGATGGGGGCTGGAAAAAGCACCATCGGCCGTTTGCTGGCCAAAGAGCTGCGCCTGCCGTTCAAAGATTCCGACAAGGAAATTGAATTGCGCACGGGTGCCAATATCCCATGGATCTTCGATAAGGAAGGCGAACTGGGCTTTCGCGACCGCGAGCAGGCGATGATTGCCGAGCTGTGCGGCTGCGATGGCGTGGTATTGGCCACCGGCGGCGGTGCAGTGATGCGCGATGAAAACCGCCGGGCGCTGCATGCCGGTGGTCGCGTGGTTTATTTGCATGCATCGGTCGAGCAGCAGGTGGGGCGTACCGCCCGCGATCGCAATCGCCCATTGCTGCGCACCGCAGACCCGGCAAAAACCTTGCGGGACTTGCTCACGCTGCGCGATCCGCTGTATCGGGAAATCGCCGATCTGGTGGTCGAAACCGATGAGCGGCCGCCTCGAATGGTGGTTCTCGACATTCTTGAGCGTTTGCAGCAATTGCCACCCCGTTAAAGCCAGGCCCGAAATGCGCTATTCTCGGCGGCGCGCCATCATCCTCCGGGGTATGGCGCAGAGCCATCAGGCGACGAAATTCCGAGCGTTGCCGATCGTACATATTTCTTCACGCGGGGACACATGCAGACACTTAAGGTCGATCTAGGCGAGCGCAGCTACCCAATCCATATTGGCGAAGGTTTGTTGGACCTGCCCGAGTTGCTCGCACCGCATATTGCCGGTCGGCAAGTGGCGATCATCTCCAATGAAACGGTCGCGCCGCTGTATCTTGAGCGTCTGAGCCGCAGCCTTGCGGCCTACTCGGTGATTTCGGTGATCCTGCCCGATGGCGAGGCCCACAAGAACTGGGAAACCCTGCAACTGATCTTTGACGGCCTGCTGACTGCACGGCATGACCGACGTACCACGGTGGTCGCCCTGGGCGGCGGCGTGATCGGCGACATGGCCGGCTTTGCCGCAGCGTGCTACCAGCGCGGCGTGGACTTTATCCAGGTGCCGACCACCTTGTTGTCCCAGGTCGATTCGTCGGTGGGCGGCAAGACCGGCATCAACCACCCGCTGGGCAAGAACATGGTGGGTGCGTTCTACCAACCACAAGCCGTGCTGATCGACACCGCGACCCTCAACACCTTGCCGCCGCGCGAGCTGTCGGCCGGTCTGGCGGAGGTCATCAAGTACGGGCTGATTTGTGACGAGCCGTTCCTGACCTGGCTCGAAGAACACATGGACGCCCTGCGTGCCCTGGACCAGGTGGCACTGACCGAAGCGATTTCCCGTTCATGCGCCGCCAAGGCGCTGGTGGTGAATGCCGACGAACGGGAGTCCGGTGTGCGCGCCACCCTGAACCTGGGCCATACCTTCGGGCATGCGATCGAAACGCACATGGGCTATGGTGTGTGGTTGCACGGGGAGGCCGTGGCGGCTGGCACAGTAATGGCACTGGAAATGTCGCAACGCCTGGGCTGGATCAGCGCCCAGGAGCGTGATCGCGGCATCCATCTGTTCCAGCGCGCCGGCTTGCCGGTTATTCCGCCGGAAGAGATGACCGAGGCGGATTTCCTCGAACATATGGCAATCGACAAGAAAGTGATCGACGGTCGCCTGCGACTGGTGCTGCTGCGCCACATGGGCGAAGCGGTAGTGACCGACGATTATCCGAAAGAGATTTTACAGGCCACGCTGGGAGCGGATTACCGCGCCCTGGCCCAGCTTAAAGGTTAATAAGATCCCGATGACTAGTTTGCATGCCGACGAGGCGTTCCTCGGCCACTACCAGTTAAGCCACGACCCTTTTGCTCCACGGGTGCCTGGCTTCAAATTTTTCCCTGCCCAGCGCAAGCCGGTGCTCGGTCAGTTGCACCACCTGGCGCGCTACAGCCAACTGTTGCTGGTTGTGACCGGCCCGTTGGGCAGTGGCAAGACCCTGCTGCGCCAGGCGCTGGTTGCCAGCACCAACAAGCAATCGGTACAGAGCGTGGTGGTATCGGCCCGTGGTGCCGGTGATGCAGCCGGCGTACTGCGCCAGGTTGCCCAGGCGCTGAACGTTGCCAATGCCGAGCCGAACGCGATCCTCAAGCAGGTTGTGCAGTTGGGCCTCACCGGCCAGGAAGTCTACTTGCTGGTGGACGATGCCGAGCAGCTCGACGAATCCGCCCTGGAAGCGCTGCTGGCGCTGGCGGCGGGTACGCCGGAAGGGCGCCCGCATGTGTTCCTGTTTGGTGAGTCGTCCTTGATCGCCGATCTGGAGCAGATCAGCGGTGAGCAGGAGCTGTTTCACGTCATCGAATTGCAGCCGTACGAAGAGGAAGAAACCCGCGAATACCTGGCTCAACGCCTCGAAGGCGCCGGTGCCGGTATCGAACTTTTCACGGCAAATCAGATCTCTGATATTCACGAAAGCGCAGGCGGCTGGCCTGGCACCATCAACCAGGTTGCCCGCGATGCCTTGATCGAAGCCATGATTGCCAGCCGCTCTGCGGTTAAGCGTCCAAAGATGGGGTTTACTATGCCTAAGAAGCACGTATTGGCGATTTCTGCCGTGGTCGTGGTCGCTGTCGCTGCTGCCTGGTTGATCCCGGGTCGCAGCAAGGCACCCGCCACCGCCGGTGCGCCAACCGAACAGGCGCAGTTGCCACTGGGCAAGCCCACGCCAAATGTCGAATTCGCCAACTCCGGCCAACCGACCAACCTGCCGATGGTCGGCCAGCCAGTCATGCGCGGCCCGCTCGCTGAAGCCGCCGGTGGTATCTCTGAAGGTGACGACGGTGTGCCGGTGGAAGGCTCCAGCGCCACGCCGCCAACCGTAACCACCACCGCACCGCCTGCCGGCGTTCCGGCTGGCCCGGCAGCTGCTCCAGTTGCCAAGCCGACGCCAGCGCCGACCGTTGCCACTGCCAAGCCTGCTCCGGTTGCCAAGCCTGTCGCGCCTGCGCCAGTGGCCAAGCCGGCACCGGCCGCCAAGCCTGCTGAAAAACCTGCCGCTGTTGCCAAGGCCGCTGCGCCTGCCGCCGCCGGCAGCAGCTGGTACACCAGCCAGCCAACCGGTAATTTCGTCGTGCAGATCCTGGGCACCAGCTCCGAAGCCAACGCCCAGGCGTTTGTGAAAGAGCAGGGCGGCCAGTACCGTTATTTCAAGAAAGTGCTCAACGGCAAGCCTCTCTACGTGATCACGTACGGCAACTTCTCCAGCCGTACCGCAGCGGAATCCGCTATCAAAGCCTTGCCAGCGAAGGTTCAGGCTGGTAAACCTTGGCCTCGCACTGTTGCCAGCGTTCAACAAGAACTCGCAACAAGTCGCTGAAGATTCGGCGGCCTTACCCAGGCCGCCTCTCCCGGCACCTCAAAATTAAAACCGCAAGTGCGTGCTGCCCTCAAGGCCGCGCGCCCTGCGGTGTCTGCGTCACAGTAGCTTTTGAGTCGTAGCGGTCAGAATTAAAAAAGTTTTGACTAGCACAGCATATCGCTTTAAACCTTTCATAAATGCGACATAGATTTGCGACATTTCGTCGCTAAATTTGTGAGCGTTCGTGTCGGTGTGTACAATGACCTCCCTTTTGCCCCCGCTAAGCCGGCGTACGTTCGGCGTGGAAGGTAACCGGTTGAATTGAAAAGAAATTTGCCTCGATATAAGAGGCAGCCTGGTGAGAAAGTGTCTATGAAAGCAGGTCTGTACCAACCCGATGAATTCAAGGATAACTGCGGTTTCGGCCTGATAGCCCACATGCAGGGCGAGCCCAGTCATACCCTTTTGCAAACGGCCATCGAGGCCCTGACCTGCATGACCCACCGCGGTGGGATCAACGCCGACGGCAAGACCGGTGACGGTTGCGGCTTGCTGATTCAAAAACCCGACCAGTTCCTGCGCGCTGTCGCAAAAGAGCAATTTGCTGTCGACCTGCCCAAGCAGTACGCCGTGGGCATGGTGTTTTTCAATCAGGACCCGGTAAAAGCCGAAGCCGCTCGCGAGAACATGAACCGCGAGATCCTGGCTGCTGGCCTGCAACTGGTGGGCTGGCGCAAAGTGCCGATCGACACCAGCGTGCTCGGCCGCCTGGCCCTGGAGCGCCTGCCGCAGATCGAACAAGTGTTCATCGCAGGCGATGGCCTCAGCGATCAGGACATGGCGATCAAGCTGTTTACCTCGCGTCGTCGTTCATCGGTGTCCAACGCCGCCGACACCGACCACTACATCTGCAGCTTTTCGCACAAGACCATCATTTATAAAGGCCTGATGATGCCGGCGGATTTGACCGCCTTCTATCCAGACCTGAGCGATGAGCGCCTGCAAACCGCAATCTGCGTGTTCCACCAGCGCTTCTCCACCAACACCCTGCCGAAATGGCCGCTGGCTCAGCCATTCCGCTTTCTCGCCCACAACGGCGAGATCAACACCATCACCGGCAACCGCAACTGGGCTGTGGCCCGTCGCACCAAGTTCGCCAACGATTTGATGGACCTCGAAGAGCTCGGCCCGCTGGTTAACCGCGTGGGTTCCGACTCCTCCAGCATGGACAACATGCTCGAACTGATGGTCACCGGCGGCATTGACCTGTTCCGTGGCGTGCGCATGATCATTCCGCCTGCGTGGCAGAACGTCGAGACCATGGACCCGGACCTGCGTGCGTTCTACGAGTACAACTCGATGCACATGGAGCCGTGGGACGGCCCGGCTGGCGTGGTGATGACCGACGGCCGCTACGCGGTGTGCCTGCTCGACCGTAACGGCCTGCGCCCGGCGCGTTGGGTGACTACCACCAACGGTTTTATCACCCTGGCGTCGGAAATCGGCGTGTGGGACTACAAGCCTGAAGACGTGATCGCCAAAGGCCGTGTAGGCCCGGGCCAGATCCTGGCCGTGGACACCGAGACCGGGCAGATCCTCGACACCGACGCCATCGACAACCGCTTGAAGTCGCGTCACCCGTACAAGCAATGGCTGCGCAAGAACGCCCTGCGCATCCAGGCGACCATGGAAGACAACGACCACGGTTCGGCTTTCTATGACGTCGACCAGCTCAAGCAGTACATGAAGATGTACCAGGTCACGTTCGAAGAGCGCGACCAAGTGCTGCGCCCGCTCGGTGAGCAAGGCTATGAGGCGGTCGGCTCCATGGGCGATGACACGCCAATGGCCGTGCTGTCCCAGCGCGTGCGTACGCCGTACGACTATTTCCGCCAGCAGTTCGCCCAGGTGACCAACCCGCCGATCGACCCGCTGCGTGAAGCCATCGTGATGTCGCTGGAAGTGTGCCTCGGTGCCGAGCGCAACATCTTCCAGGAATCGCCTGAGCACGCCTCCCGTGTGATCCTCAGCTCGCCGGTCATTTCCCCGGCCAAATGGCGCTCGTTGATGACCCTGGAGCGTCCAGGTTTCGACCGCCAGATCATCGACCTGAACTACGACGAGAGCCTCGGCCTTGAAGCCGCTGTGCGCAACGTCGCCGATCAGGCCGAAGAGGCTGTGCGTGCCGGTCGTACCCAGATCGTGCTGACCGACCGTCACATCGCGCCAGGCAAGCTGCCGATCCACGCCTCCTTGGCCACCGGCGCGGTGCACCACCGCCTGACCGAAAAAGGCCTGCGTTGCGACTCCAACATCCTCGTGGAAACGGCTACTGCCCGCGACCCGCATCACTTCGCAGTGCTGATCGGTTTCGGCGCCTCGGCGGTTTACCCGTTCCTGGCCTACGAAGTGCTGGGTGATTTGATCCGTACCGGTGAAGTGCTGGGCGACCTCTATGAGGTGTTCAAGAACTACCGTAAGGGCATCACCAAGGGCTTGTTGAAGATCCTGTCGAAGATGGGCATCTCCACCGTCACCTCGTACCGTGGCGCACAGCTGTTCGAAGCCATCGGCCTGTCCGAAGAGGTTTGCGAGCTGAGCTTCCGGGGTGTGCCAAGCCGTATCAAGGGCGCACGTTTCGTCGACATCGAAGCCGAACAGAAAGCCCTGGCAGCCGAAGCCTGGAGCGCGCGCAAGCCGATCCAGCAAGGCGGCCTGCTCAAGTTCGTGCACGGTGGCGAATACCACGCCTACAACCCGGACGTGGTCAGCACCCTGCAAGCCGCTGTGCAGCAGGGCGACTACGCCAAGTTCAAGGAATACACCGCGCTGGTGGATAACCGCCCGGTGTCGATGATCCGTGACCTGTTCAAGGTGAAGACCCTGGATACGCCGCTGGCCATCAGCGAAATCGAACCATTGGAATCGATCCTCAAGCGCTTCGACTCCGCCGGTATTTCCCTGGGTGCCTTGTCGCCTGAGGCCCACGAAGCCCTGGCCGAAGCCATGAACCGCCTGGGTGCGCGTTCCAACTCCGGCGAAGGCGGCGAAGACCCTGCGCGCTACGGCACCATCAAGAGCTCGAAAATCAAGCAAGTGGCGACGGGTCGTTTCGGTGTAACGCCGGAATACCTGGTCAACGCCGAAGTGCTGCAGATCAAAGTCGCCCAGGGCGCCAAGCCCGGCGAAGGCGGCCAGCTGCCAGGCGGCAAGGTCAACGGTCTGATTGCCAAGCTGCGTTACGCAGTGCCGGGCGTCACCCTGATTTCGCCGCCGCCGCACCACGACATCTATTCGATTGAAGACTTGTCGCAGCTGATTTTCGACTTGAAACAAGTCAACCCGCAGGCATTGGTTTCGGTGAAACTGGTAGCAGAAGCTGGCGTCGGCACCATCGCCGCTGGTGTGGCCAAGGCCTATGCCGACCTGATCACCATCTCCGGCTATGACGGCGGCACCGGCGCTTCGCCGCTGACTTCCATCAAGTACGCTGGCGCACCGTGGGAACTCGGCCTGGCTGAAACCCACCAGACCCTGCGCGGCAACGACCTGCGCGGCAAGGTGCGGGTGCAGACCGATGGCGGCCTGAAAACCGGCCTCGACGTGATCAAGGCCGCGATCCTTGGCGCCGAAAGCTTCGGCTTCGGTACTGCGCCAATGATCGCCCTGGGCTGCAAATACCTGCGCATCTGCCACCTGAACAACTGCGCCACCGGCGTCGCCACTCAGAACGAGAAGCTGCGCAAGGATCACTACATCGGCACCGTCGACATGGTGGTGAACTTCTTCACCTACGTCGCCGAAGAAACCCGTGAGTGGCTGGCCAAGCTGGGCGTGCGTTCGCTGGAAGAGCTGATCGGCCGTACCGACCTGCTCGACATCCTCGAAGGCCAGACCGCCAAGCAACAGCACTTGGACCTGACGCCGCTGTTGGGCAGCGATCACATCCCGGCAGACAAGCCACAATTCTGCCAGGTGGACCGCAACCCGCCGTTCGACAAAGGCCTGCTGGCCGAGAAGATGGTCGAAATGGCCAGTTCCTCGATCAATGACGCCAGCGGTGGCGACTTTGCCCTGGATATCTGCAACTGCGACCGTTCGATCGGCGCACGCATCTCCGGCGAAATCGCGCGCAAGCACGGCAACCAAGGCATGGCGAAAGCGCCGATCACCTTCCGCTTCAACGGCACAGCCGGCCAGAGCTTTGGCGTGTGGAACGCCGGCGGCCTGCACATGTACCTCGAAGGTGACGCCAACGACTACGTGGGCAAGGGCATGACCGGCGGCAAGCTGGTGATCGTTCCGCCTAAAGGCAGCATCTACAAGACTCAGGACAGTGCCATCATCGGCAACACCTGCTTGTACGGTGCCACCGGTGGCAAGCTGTTCGCTGCCGGTACTGCCGGTGAGCGTTTCGCCGTGCGTAACTCCGGTGCCCACACCGTGGTGGAAGGCACTGGCGATCACTGCTGCGAGTACATGACCGGTGGCTTTGTCGCGGTACTGGGCAAGACCGGTTACAACTTCGGCTCGGGCATGACCGGCGGTTTCGCCTACGTGCTTGACCAGGACAACACCTTCGTCGACAAGGTCAACCACGAGTTGGTCGAGATCCAGCGGATCAGCGGCGAAGCCATGGAGTCCTACCGGAACCACTTGCAGCACGTGCTGGACGAGTACGTCGAGGAGACCGGCAGCGAATGGGGCCGTAACCTCGCCGAAAACCTCGATGATTACCTGCGTCGTTTCTGGCTGGTCAAGCCCAAGGCTGCCAACCTGAAATCGTTGCTTTCCAGCATCCGTGCCAACCCGCAGTGATATGCGCCTGAAGAGTTTGATGAGGTTTTAACATGGCTGAACGTCTGAATAACGACTTCCAGTTCATCGATGTCGGGCGCAAAGATCCGAAGAAGAAACTGTTGCGTCAACGCAAGAAAGAGTTCGTGGAAATTTACGAACCCTTCAAACCCCAGCACTCGGCCGACCAGGCCCACCGCTGCCTGGGTTGCGGTAACCCGTATTGCGAATGGAAGTGCCCGGTGCACAACTTCATTCCCAACTGGCTCAAGCTGGTGGCCGAGGGCAACATCCTCGCTGCCGCCGAGCTGTCGCACCAGACCAACACCCTGCCGGAAGTCTGCGGCAGGGTTTGTCCCCAGGACCGTCTGTGCGAGGGTGCCTGCACCCTTAACGACGGCTTCGGCGCGGTGACCATCGGTTCGGTGGAGAAGTACATCACCGACACCGCGTTCGCCATGGGTTGGCGCCCGGACATGTCCAAGGTCAAGCCGACCGGCAAGCGCGTTGCGATCATCGGCGCAGGCCCGGCGGGCCTGGGCTGCGCCGACGTACTGGTGCGTGGTGGCGTGACCCCGGTGGTGTTCGACAAGAACCCGGAAATCGGCGGCCTGCTGACCTTTGGTATTCCCGAGTTCAAGCTGGAAAAAACCGTGCTGAGCCACCGTCGTGAAGTCTTCACCGGCATGGGTATCGAGTTCCGTCTCAATACCGAAATCGGCAAAGACATCACCATGGAGCAACTGCTCGCCGAATACGACGCCGTGTTCATGGGCATGGGCACCTACACCTACATGAAGGGCGGCTTTGCCGGTGAGGACCTGCCGGGCGTGTATGACGCGCTCGACTTCCTGATCGCCAACGTCAACCGCAACCTGGGCTTTGAAAAGTCGCCGGAAGATTTCGTCGACATGAAAGGCAAGAAGGTCGTGGTACTGGGCGGTGGTGACACCGCGATGGACTGCAACCGCACTTCGATCCGCCAGGGCGCCAAGTCGGTGACCTGTGCTTATCGTCGTGACGAAGCCAACATGCCCGGTTCGCGCAAAGAGGTGAAGAACGCCAAGGAAGAAGGCGTGAAGTTCCTCTACAACCGCCAGCCGATCGCCATCGTCGGTGAAGACCGTGTTGAAGGTGTGAAGGTGGTCGAGACCCGTCTCGGCGAGCCGGACGCCCGTGGCCGTCGCAGCCCCGAGCCGATCCCGGGTTCCGAAGAAATCATCCCGGCTGATGCCGTGGTTATCGCCTTCGGTTTCCGTCCAAGCCCGGCGCCGTGGTTCGAGCAGTTCGAAATCCAGACCGACAGCCAGGGCCGCGTGGTAGCCCCGGAACAAGGCCAGTACAAGCACCAGACCAGCAACCCGAAAATCTTCGCCGGTGGCGATATGGTGCGCGGCTCTGACCTGGTAGTGACCGCGATCTTCGAAGGCCGCAACGCCGCCGAAGGCATCCTGGATTACCTGCAAGTTTGAGTTGAAACACGGTCAACGGTGGGAGCTGGCTTGCCTGCGATAGCGATAGTGAATTCACCACCGCCATCGCAGGCAAGCCAGCTCCCACACAAACCCCATTCCAGATAGGGTTTGTTGGTGTCTGTCATACCGCAAGACACCGCGACAAATTGACCCGATAGACAAAAGGCACGGCTCACTCCGTGCCTTTTGCGTCGCGCTCTGAGAAAATGCCCGCACTTTTTTTGCGGATGCCGACATGACTGCCCTCAAGAACGACCGTTTCCTTCGTGCCCTGCTCAAGCAACCCGTAGACGTCACGCCCGTGTGGATGATGCGTCAAGCCGGTCGCTACCTGCCGGAATACCGCGCCAGTCGCGCCAATGCCGGCGACTTCATGAGCCTGTGCATGAACCCGGAGTTCGCCTGCGAAGTCACGATGCAGCCGCTGGACCGCTATCCACAACTGGATGCGGCCATCCTCTTCTCCGACATCCTCACCATCCCTGATGCCATGGGCCAAGGCCTGTATTTTGAAACCGGTGAAGGCCCGCGTTTCAAAAAAGTCGTCAGCACCCTGGCCGACATCGAAGCCCTGCCGATCCCGGACCCGCACAAAGACCTCGGCTACGTGATGGACGCTGTGAGCACCATCCGCCGCGAGCTTAACGGCCGCGTGCCGCTGATCGGCTTCTCCGGCAGCCCGTGGACCCTGGCTACCTACATGGTCGAAGGCGGCTCGTCGAAAGACTTCCGCAAGACCAAGGCCATGCTCTACGACAACCCGCAAGCCATGCACCTGCTGCTGGACAAGCTGGCGCAGTCGGTTACCAGTTATCTCAACGGCCAGATCATGGCCGGCGCGCAAGCGGTGCAGATCTTCGACACCTGGGGCGGCAACCTGTCGTCGGCGGCGTATCAGGAGTTCTCCCTGGCTTACATGCGCAAAATCGTCAGCGGCCTGATCCGCGAACACGAAGGTCGCAAAGTGCCGGTGATCATGTTCACCAAAGGCGGCGGCCTGTGGCTGGAAAGCATTGCTGATGCGGGCGCCGATGCACTGGGCCTGGACTGGACCTGCGACCTCGGCGAAGCCCGCCGTCGCGTCGGCAACCAGGTGGCGCTGCAAGGCAACATGGACCCAACCGTGCTGTACGCCAAACCGGAAGCGATCCGCACCGAAGTCGGCCGCATCCTGGCCAGCTATGGCAAGGGCAGCGGCCACGTGTTCAACCTCGGCCATGGCATTACGCCGGAAGTGAACCCCGAGCACGCTGGCGCGTTCTTGCGCGCAGTGCATGAGCTGTCGGCGCAATACCACGAATAAAACGCAAACCTAATGTGGGAGCTGGCTTGTCGAATCGTCGCACCGCTGCGATAGCAGTAGTGAATTCACTATTGCTATCGCAGGCAAGCCAGCTCCCACATTAAAAGCAGGACCGCGTCAGGTTTTTACATTCCCCAGCGGCGGCAACTTCGCCAGCTTCAGCGCCACCAGCAGCGCACCCATCAGCAACGCCACGATAAACCCGCCAATTCCGTTCCACCCGGCAAAGTGCCAGAAGAACCCGCCCGCCGTCCCCGCGATACTCGACCCCACGTAGTAGCAGAACAGGTACAGCGACGACGCCTGCCCTTTGGCCTTCACCGCTCGCCGCCCAATCCAGCTGCTGGCTACCGAATGCGCGCCGAAGAAGCCGAAGGTGAAGATCAGCATGCCCGGCACCACCAGCCACAGCGGCGTGAACAGGGTCAGCAGCATCCCCGACAGCATCAAGACGATGGTGCCCCACAGTACGCGACGGCGGCCGAGACGGTCAGCCAGAGAGCCGATTTTCGCCGAGCTGTAGATGCCTGACAGGTACACCAGCGACAACAGGCCAACCACCGCCTGGCTAAGTTCGTAGGGCGAGGCCAACAGGCGATAGCCGATGTAGTTGAACATCGTCACGAATGCGCCCATCAACAGGAAGGCCTCGAGGAACAGCCACGGCAGGCCCGCGTCCTTGAAGTGCATGACAAAACCGTTCACCAGGTTACGCGGCTTCAGGCTGCTGGCGCGGAAGTTGCGCGATTCAGGCAGGATTTTCCAGAACACCGTGGCTGCGATCAGCGCCAGCGCGCCGATGATCAGCATCGCGGTGTGCCAGCTGACAAAGTCGATCAACACGCCGATGATCAGACGCCCGCTCATGCCGCCAATCGCGTTGCCGCCGATGTACAAGCCCATGGCCAGGCCAATGTGCTGAGGGTGGATCTCTTCGCTCAGGTAAGTCATCGCCACGGCGGCCAGGCCGCTTAGCGACAAGCCCACCAGCGCACGCATCAGCAGAATGCCTTCCCAGGTCGGCATCAAGCCGCTGGCGATGGTCGCCAGCGCGGCACAGAACAGGGCTGAAACCATCACCGGCTTGCGCCCCAAGCGGTCGGAAATCGGTCCGGTAATCAGCAGGCCCAGCGCCAGCATCGCCGTGGCGACCGAGAGGATCAGGCTGCTTTGCGCCGCATTGATGGAAAACTCGTGGGATAACGCCGGCATCATCGGTTGCACGCAGTACAGCAGGGCAAAGGTGGCAAACCCGCCGGAGAACAGCGCGAGCACCGTGCGCATGAACATCGGCGTGCCTTTTTCGATGTACGCGTCATTGAGCTGGGCGACCACCTCATCCAAGGCGGTAGGCGGGACTTCTTGAGCGAATGGCGCGACAGCAGATTTCACGGGGACCTCGGGGAGGAAAAGCCTGCCAGGACTGGCAATACGAAAAAGAATATAGCTGCCTAATGATTCTTTCCAATATATTGTTCGACCTGTTTAAGAGCTTTTACGACCTAATGAGGTTTGCATGGAATTGCGTCACTTGCGGTACTTCATTGCCGTCGCCGAAGAGCTGCATTTTGGCCGCGCCGCGCAGGTGCTGGGCATCTCTCAACCGCCGTTGAGCCAGCAGATCCAGGCGCTGGAACAGGAAGTCGGCGCACGCTTGTTTGAGCGCACCAATCGTCGGGTTGAGCTGAGCGAGGCCGGCCGATTGTTCCTGCACGAGGCGCGTTTGGTGTTGGCGCAGGTGGATAAAGCCGCCGACGTTGCCCGCCGCGCGCAATTGGGGGAGTTAGGCGAACTGAAGATCGGCTTCACCTCGTCGGCGCCATTCAACGCCAGCATTCCACAGGCGATCTTTGCGTTTCGTAAAGCCTTCCCGGCGGTGCACCTGAATTTGCAGGAAATGAGCAGCACCGAAGTGGCCGAGTCGCTGGTGGATGAGTCGATTCAGGTGGGCCTGATGCGCCCGCTGCCGTTGCCGGATTCTCTAAGCGTGATCGAGTTGATGCGCGAGCCGTTGGTTGCGGTATTGAACGCTGGCCATCCGTTGGTGGAAGGCAGCGAGCGCGGCCTGCACCTGGCGCAACTGGCCGAAGAGCCGTTTGTATTTTTCCCGCGCACCTACGGCAGCGGCCTCTACGCTCAGCTGCTCAACCTGGCCCGCGATGCCGGCTTCAGCCCGCACTTCGCCCAGGAAGCTGGAGAAGCGATGACCATCATCGGCCTGGTGGCGGCGGGGTTGGGGGTGTCGGTGCTGCCGGCGTCTTACCAGCGCATCCGCATTGATGGCGTGGTCTATCGCACCTTGCTCGATCGGGAGGCCGTGACGGCGGTGTGGCTGGTGCAACGCAAGGGTGCGCAAACGCCAATGGCCAAGGCCTTTGTGGAGCTGCTGACGCGCCAGGCGATCTTATAGTCGAACACGGTCAAAAGTGGGAGCTGGCTTGCCTGCGATGCAGGCGCCTCGGTTTATCAGAAAAACTGAGGTGAACCCATCGCAGGCAAGCCAGCTCCCACATTTGGATGCGAAAGCCTCAGTTCTGTTTCAAAGCCTCCACGCCATTGATACCCGCACTCTGCAAGCCCGCCATGATGTCGCGATCCAGCATGCTCACCCAGCGGTTGTAGTTGCGATGGATCTTGCCGTCCTTGTAGCCCAGGTCGCGGCTGTCGCGGTAGGTGATGGCGTAGCTGGTGCGGGTGTAGCGGATATCGATTTCGGCGTGGAATTGGTTGCGCACAGTGATTTCGGCCTGCACCAGTTGCGGGCTCAGGCGTTGCACGGTCCATTCGCGTTTTTGCAGGGCCGCGACGATCACCTGTTTGATTTTTTCTTCGCTGAGCTGGGCCGTGACCGGCAAATCGTGCTGGGTGTTTAGCACGGGTTTGTTGGTGCAACCGGCGGTGGTCAGCAAAGCCAGAGTGATCAGGGTGGCGCGTAGCAAGGAAGACATTCCGTTTTCTCCAGTCAATTAAAAAATCAGGACCAGCGGCGAAAGATCAGCGAAGTGTTGACGCCGCCAAAGGCAAAGTTGTTGTTCATCACGTAGTCGTTGTGCATCTCGCGAAACCCACCTTGCAGGTAATCCAGCTCGCCGCATTGCGGGTCGACGGCATCCAGGTTGAAGGTGTGCACATACTGGTCGCGGTTCATCATTTCGATGCTGAACCACGATTCCAGTGCGCCGCACGCGCCCAAAGTGTGGCCCAGGAAGCTTTTCTGCGAACTGATCGGCATGCGGCTGCCGAACAGGCTGCTGGTGGCCAGCGTTTCGGCGATGTCGCCCTGATCGGTGGCGGTGCCGTGGCCATTGACGTAGCCGATCGCGGATGGCTCAAGCCCGGCATCTTCCAGGGCCAGCTCCATGGCGCGGCGCATGGTTTTCTGCTCTGGGCGCGTGGTGTGCTGGCCGTCGGCGTTGCTGCCGAAGCCGACCAACTCGGCGTGGATATGCGCACCGCGCGCCAGGGCGTGTTCCAGTTCTTCGAGCACCAGCATGCCGCCGCCTTCGCCGATCACCAGGCCGTCGCGGCCGCTGTCGTAAGGGCGTGGGCTGGTCTGCGGCGCGTCGTTTTTGAGGCTGGTGGCGTAGAGCGCGTCGAACACCATGGCTTCGGTGGGGCACAATTCCTCGGCGCCGCCGGCAAGCATCAACGGCAAGCGGCCGAACTTGATCGCCTCGTAGGCGTAACCAATGCCCTGGCTGCCGCTGGTGCAGGCGCTGGAGGTGGGGATCAGCCGCCCGGTCAGGCCAAAGAAGATGCTGATATTCGCCGCCGTGGTGTGCGGCATCATGCGCACATAGGAGTTGGCATTCAGCCCCTCGGCCACCGAGTTCAGCAGCATATTGCCGAACGCCTTGATCTCATCGGTGCTGCCGGTGGATGAGCCACAGGCGACGCCCATGCGCCCGTCCTTGATCGATTCGTCGCCGAGCAACCCGGCATCCTGCAACGCCTGTTCCGCCGCCCACACCGCCAGGCGCGACACGCGGCCCATGCTGCGCAGTTGCTTGCGCGTCCAGTGCGAGGGCACGACAAAGTCGTCGATCGGCCCGGCCAGACGCGTGTTCAATTCGGTAAAACGGTCCCACTCATCCATGCGCCGGATGCCGCTGCGGTTGGCGCGAAAGTTGGCGGCGATGGTGTCCCAATCGCTGCCCAGGGAGGTCATGCCGGCCATGCCGGTGACGACGACGCGTTTCATCAGCACAAGCCCCCATTCACGGCCAGCACTTGGCGCGTGATATAGCCGGCCTCGGCCGACATCAAGAAATTCACTGCCCCGGCGACTTCTTCCGGGGTGCCCATGCGTTGCGCCGGGATCATCTTCATCAGTTCTTCGACCGGCACGTTTTCATCCAGCATCGCCGTGTCGATCAAGCCGGGGGCGACGCAATTGACGGTGATCTTGCGCTTGCCCAGTTCAATAGCCAGCGCCTTGGCCGCGCCGATCAAACCGGCTTTGGAGGCGCTGTAGTTGACCTGGCCACGGTTGCCGATCAAACCGGAAACCGACGTGATACAAACGATACGGCCAGCGGCGCGACGACGAATCATCGGCATCATCACCGGGTGCAGCACGTTGTAGAAACCATCCAGGTTGGTGCGCATCACCACATCCCAATCGTCTTCGGAGAGGGCCGGGAACGCACCGTCGCGTGTCAGGCCGGCGTTGAGCACCACGCCGTAATAGGCGCCATATTGCTCCACATCGGCTTCAAGGATTTCCTTGCAGCTGAAACGATCCGCCACATTAAATTGCAGCACCCGCGCCTTGCGACCCAGCGCCTCGATCTCGAGCTTTACCGCGTCCGCTTCAGCGCGGCCACTGCGGCAATGCAGCACGATGTCATGCCCGGCCTGGGCCAGGCGCAGGGCAATGGCGCGGCCGATGCCACGGCTGGAGCCGGTGACCAGTACGGATTCAGTCATGGCGTTGAGTCCTTCGATTCATCTAAATAATTGGCCGCCTGGGGCGGTCGAAATACGTTCAAACGTGCGCTGGCCTGGATACCGTCACCGGTCAGGTGGCATTCGAACACACCCATGCCGTTGTCGTCTTCCAGCGAGCGCAGGCCGTGGATGCGCAGCTCGGCGCCGGCCGGGAAGTGTTCCACGTTGCATTCGAATTTGCGCGTGCCGAGCAGGAAACCCAGTTCCACTGCCTCGCCGTTCTGGCGCGCGCGGCAGCCGGCATAGGCGGCGACGCTTTGCGCCATCAGCTCGATGCCGACCCAGGCTGGCAGGCTGCCGTCCGGCCGGTTGAACAGGCCGCCGGGCTTGACGGTGGCGCGGGTGTGAACCTGCTCTTCATCGAACGACAGCACCTGGTCGATCAGGATCATGTCGCCCGCGTGGGGCAGCAGTTCGGCGAGTGGCCAATCGATCATGGGGCCTCCGCGATTATCAGGCTGACGTTATTGCCGCCGAAGGCGAACGAGTTGCTCATCAGGCAGCGTTTTTTCAAGGTGTCGCCGGTCTGTGCCCACTGCAGTTCGGGCAGTGCCGGATCGGCTTGGCCGTCCCACACATGCGGCGGCACACGGTCATGCATCAGGCTCAACCAGCAGAACGCCGCTTCCAGCGCGCCTGCGGCACCGAGGGTGTGGCCGCTCATGGGCTTGGTCGACGAACAGGCTACGCCTTGAGGAAACAGGCTGGCGACGGCCAGGCTTTCCATGGCGTCGTTGTGTTGGGTCGCGGTGCCGTGCAGGTTCAGGTAACCGATGTGTTCCGGTTCAAGTTTGGCGCTGGCCAAGGCCTTGCGCATCGACTGCAACGCACCTTTGCCGCTGGGCTCTGGCGCGGAGATATGGTGCGCATCGCAACTGGCGCCGCTGCCGAGCAAGGCAATCGGCGCAGGTGTTTTGGTCATCAGAAACAGCACTGCCGCTTCTCCGATATTGATGCCGTTGCGGTTCACCGAAAACGGATTGCAGCGTTCGCTGGCGACCGCTTCCAGCGCGGTAAAGCCGTTCAGCGTCAGCTTGCACAGGCTGTCGACACCGCCGCAGATCACCGCATCACACACACCCAGGTCGAGCAGGCGCTGGGCACTCATCAGCGCACGGGCGCTGGAAGTGCAGGCAGTAGAAATCACATAGGCCGGGCCGCTTACCTGTAGCCAGTCAGCGAGAAAATTCGCCGGTGCGCTGAGTTCCTGTTGCTGGTAGTCATAGTCGCCCGGGAACTGCTGCCCACGCAGGTAATGCGCGATGCCGCGACTGGCTTCATCGATGCCCGAGGTGCTGGTGCCCAGCACAATGCCAACCCGCGAGGCGCCGTAGGTGTGGATTGCCTGGCGCAGCTCGGTTTCAATCTGCAAGGCCGCATCCAGCAGCAACTGGTTATTGCGGCTGCTCTGCGGGCGTAGGTCAGCCGGGATTGCCACCAGCTCGCTGCGCACGCCGCCCACCGGCAGCACGCGCTCTGGCACCCAACCGCTTTCGGCGCGCATGCCGGAACAATCGCCGGCAAACAGGCTGCGGCTGACTTCAGCCTGGCCGCGGCCCAGGGCGCAGATCACGCCCAGGGCATTCAGGTAAGCCGTCATCGCGCCGCCCCCAGTGGGGTGATGCGGTAGCTCAACGGCTGGCCCGCCATGTTCACGCTGAACACCTCGGAGGACTGATAGACGATCTGCCAATGCCCCGGCAGCGTGCGCGTCAGGTCCATCGCCTGGGCACGCGGGTACAGCGTGGGCACGTCATCGGCCGAGGTCAGCGCAAACAACAGCGCCGCAAACAGCTCACGCGCCTGGGGATTGGGCGGCAGCAAGCCGTCGGCCTGCCACTGGCCATTGATCAGCTTTTGCCGGGCCTGGGGAATGCCCAGCGGGTCCATCATCGACCAGCGAATGGCTGTGCCTTCGCGCTGGATCACCAGCAGCCAATCCTGGGTTTGGCCGTCGGCGCGGCGCTGCACGTGCAATTGCATGGGCAAGGCCAGGGCCGGGGTTTTTTCGGGCAGTGGCGGCTGGCTGACGCAGGCGCTCAGCAGCAACAGGCAACCCATCAACAGCATACGAATCATGTTTCGGCGCTCGCTAAAGGTTTACGCGCCACGCAGTTGACCAGCGTTTCTTCGCGCTGGCCAACCGGTGGTGGGCTGCGCAGGCCCCAGCGTTCCAGCAGGCCGAAATCGCTGGAGCGGCTCCACCACAAATACGGGTACGAAACGTTCTGCGGGCCGAACTCAAAACCCTGCTCGCGCAGCATCTCCAGGTATTCTTCAGCGCTTTTCTGCACATGCATCGGGTGGCGGAACAGCCAGCGAATCACCCAAGTGTCGATATAGGCTTCGGTGGATTCGGCAAACAGCAGATAGCCGCCCGGCTTGAGTACGCGATAGAACTCTTTCAAGGCGCGATGCTGTTCCACCAGATGGTGAAAGGTCTGGTGGCAGAACAGGATATCGACGCTTGCGTCCGGCACTTGCAGCGTGGCGCAGTCGCTGCCGATCAGCTCAATGGCCAAGCCTTGGCGCTTGGCTTCCGCCTGGCTCAGCTCCAGGCTGTGCGGGTCGGCATCCAGGCCGATCAGGCGCTGTGGCGCGAACACCTGCTGCAAATACTGGAACGATTTGCCCTGGCCGCAACCGGCGTCCAGCAGCACCGGCGCCACCGGCAGCGGGTCGGTGAACAGGCCGCGCAGGTCGTTGATCGCCACGCGCAATACATGGTGCTGCCAAGTGTGGCTGCGCAGGAACCAGAAGCCGAATTTGGTTTCTTCGACGTAGTTTTTACTCAGGTATTGGCTACTCATACCGGCTCACCCGCACAAATTTCCGACAACATCCGCAGCCGCCGTTTGGGCTCGCTGACAAACGGGTTGCGCTCATCCCAGGCGTAACCGGCGAGGATCGAACTGATCATCCGGCGAATCTCCGGCGAGCTGCCTGGGTGAAAAATCACGTCCTGGAAGGTGCCTGCATACCAGCCTTCGACATAGCAACGGAAGGTGTCGACCCCGCGTTTCAGCGGCTCGGCGAACTCGGTTTGCCAGTCGACGGTTTCGCCCTTGAGTTGGCGATGTAACAGCGCTGCGGCCATGCTCGCCGAACGCATGGCGATGGTCACGCCGGAAGAGAACACCGGGTCGAGAAATTCCGCCGCATTGCCCAGCAGCGCAAAGCCCGGGCCGTGCAGGGTTTTGACGTTGGCCGAATAGCCGGCGAGGGTACGCGCGGGCGTATCCCACACGGCGTTTTGCAGCACGCCCGCCAGGCTTGGCGTCTCAGCGATGAAACCGCGCAGGCAGGCGTCGAGGTCGCTGTCGCGGCCGTCGAAATGTTCTTTTGCCGCCACCACGCCTACCGAGCAGCGGCCATGGCTGAACGGGATGGTCCAGAACCAGATATCGCGTTGGGTCGGGTGAGTGGTGACGAGGATTTTGCTGCGATCAAAACCTGGGTGTGTGATGTGATCTTCAACGTGGGTAAACACCGCCTGGCGCACCGGGAAATTCGACGGTGCTTCCAGGTCCAGCAGGCGCGACAGCACGCGGCCGTAGCCGCTGGCATCGAGCACGAACTTGGCCTTGAGGTGATACTCGCTGCCATTCTGGCGACGCACGTGCAGGTAGCGGCTTTCACCGGCGAAATCCACACCGACGATGCTTTCGCCATAGCGAATCTCTACGCCTTGCAGCGCCGCTTGATCAGCCAGCAACTTGTCGAACTCGCCGCGCTGCACCTGGAAGGTGGTGGGCTTGCCGTTGCTGAAGGTGTCACCGAAATCAAACGCACTGTAGCGCTCGCCCCAGGCGAACGCCGCGCCGGTTTTTACCTGGAAACCCGCGGCCTGTACGGCGTCGAGCATGCCGGCTTCTTCGATAAAGTCGATGCAGTGCGACAGCAGGCTTTCGCCAATCGAGAAGCGTGGGAAATGCTCGCGCTCGATAATCAATACATCATGCCCGTGGCGCTTTAACAGCGCGGCGGCGATAGCGCCGGATGGCCCGGCACCAATCACCACCACCTGGCGACGTTCCATTTCAACTGTGGGCACGAGGGCTCCTTGCCACTTTGGCGATTAACACATTCATAAGGCGTGCTTCTGATGCCCGGCCCAAGGCGCCAGCATAAAGCTGAACGCCAGGCCGAGGCTGACCGACAGGCCGAAATTGCTCACGGCGGGTGTACTCGACACCGCCAGCAGGCCAAACGACAACCAGGTCGTCAGTGCTGCCAGCAGCGTACCTAAAAGACTCACGGCCGCGCCGCCGATCTGCTCGCGCATCAAGATCGCATAGTCGACGCTGATGGCGGTGACCAACAGCAGGCCGAACAGGCTGAACAAGGTCAGCGGCTGGCCCAGCCAACCGAGGCTGGCGAGGCTGCACAGCGCCGCGAGCAGTGGCAGGGCGACGATGCGCAGGGCACCGCCAACACCGAACGGCATAATCAATAACAGCACGATCAGCACACACGACATCAGCTTCAACTCAGCCGCGCTGATCTGCGTGTCGGCAAACACTCGGTTCAAATCACCCAGCCGGTCAACCAGTTGCACGCCGGGTAAGTCCAGCGCTTGCACACGCAACAGCGCCGGGTTGTTCAGGCCTTGCAGGCTGACCATCGCCGCCACGCCGCCGTTTACCGGCCCCAGCCACAAGGTGCGCCAAGGCTCAGCCAATGGGCCAACCAGCGCGGCATCGATGTCTTCGGTGGGCAGCGCTTGCAGTTGCGTGACTTCGGCTTGCAGCGCGCTGGCCGGCACGCCAAGGTCCAGCAGCGGCTGCCAGTGCTGCGCGAGGTTGTTCAGCGCATCACGAAGGTGTTGCTGCTCAGCCGGCAGGCTCACCAGTTGGTTGAGCGCCAGGTAGCCTTGCAGCTTGCCCATGTTCACCAACTGATCCAGGCGTTCGCCCAAGGCGGCCTGGCGTTCCAGTAACTGCTGCTGGTTGTCGGCGCGCACCAGGAAAAACTGGCTGGTGGGCTGGAAACCAGTAATGCGCGCCACGGCCTGCGCTTCTTGCAGCAATTGCGGCGGGGCACCGATCCACTGGCGGATATCATTTTTACTGTTCAAGTGCCACAGGCCGCCCGCGCAAAACAGCAGCAACAGTGCCAGCAGCACCGGGCTTGGCACGCGCTTGAGCAGCGCGGCGCGCAATAGCCACAGGCATTCGGCAATCCGCAGCGGCCATTGTGCCGGGCGCAGCTCCACACCCTTGAGCAGCGCGGGCAGCAGGCACACCGCCGACAGGTAGGCACCGACTAAACCGGCGGCGGAGAACACGGCGATTTGCGTCAGCGCCGGGAACGGCGTCCAGGCCAGCGCCAGGTAACCGATGCAACTGGTCGCCAGGCTCAGGCTCAGCCCCGGCAAGGTCAGGCGCAATGCCGGCCAGCTGCGCCAGGGTTGCAGGCTCCAGCTTTTGGACAGGTAATGCAGCGGGTAATCCACCGCCACGCCGATCAGGCTGGAGCCCAGCACCAGGGTCATCACATGCATATGGCCGAACAGCGCCACACAGGCCACCGCGCCAAACAGCATACCCACCAGCACCGGCACAAACGCCAGCAGCACCCGCCAGCGCCGAAACGCCAGCAACAGCAACAACAGGATGCCCAGCGTGGCGCCACCACCGACCCAGGTGATTTCCCGCGTGGCCTGTTGCTGCCCGTTGGCGGCGTAAAGCAGGCCGCTGGCAGCGAGCAATTGCGCGCCTTGCTCGCTGGCCTGTTCGCGACTGGCCTGGAGCAGGTCCGCCACTTGCAGCGGCAGTTTCATGTCAAAGGCATTGCCGGTGGTGCGCGCACGCAGCAGCACCCAGCTTTTGCCGTCGGCATCGGCAATCAAGGCGCCGCTGCCGATATCGAGCTGCACCGAACCGTGCTGCGGCTGGCTGTTCTGGATGCGACCGGTAAGGCCCAGCCAGTCGTCCTGGCTCGGCACCAGGCTGAACCCGGTAAACGGGTCGAACAGCGCTTGCACGCGCTGCTGAATGAACGCGTCTGGGTGCTCGATCAGTTGCTCGCGGTCCTTGGCCGAGAGCATCGCCAGCCGACCGCGCAGCAATTGTTCACGCAGGGCGGGCAAGTCGGCTTGCAGGTTCCACTGCACTTTTTCAAACAGCCCGCTGGCCTGCCAGCGTTCGCCCATTTGCTGCGCCACTGCTACGGCTTTTTGCCGATCGGCATGCCCCACCAACACCAGCATTTCGCGGTTCAGCGGTTCCTGCATACGCTGTTCGGCCTTGAGTTCCAGCGCATCCGGCGTGCTGCCCGGCACCAGTTCCATCAGGTTGGCCGACAATGGCGCGCCATGGCGCCACTGCCAGCCGGCCAGCGCCAATACTGCCACCAGCAGGATCAGGAACAGGCGTGGCAGCCAGCGCTCACTGGGCAAAGTCGTGTTGCTCCGATTCGCTCAACGGTTGGCCGGCAGTGCTGTCCTGCATGCGCAGCACGGTGCTGTCGCCCTGGGTTTCGAGCAGTTCGATTGTTTGCACCAGCTCGCCGCCGTCGATATTGATCTGGGTGAATACCTGCTTGAGCAGCAGCGAACGTGGGACCAGCGTCAGCTTCCACTGTTGGGCTTCGCCTTGCAGCTGCAGCTCGAAATCGCGCTGCAAGCCACTGCTGTCGCCTTGGAGTACGGCAAGGAACAGGCGATTCTGCTCGGCACCGGCGCTCTTGTTCGGCAGCAATTGCCAGCCATTGGCGTCACGCCGGGCGATGCCTTGGGCGCTGATGCGGTAGTCCTGTTGCAGCGGGGTTTTCAACAGCCACAGTAGGCCGTGGTCTTTGGCGAGTACGAACGTGCCTTTGCTGACCAGTGGCTGGGGCAGGGCGCGCAGGTGTTTTTCCTGGATGAAGCTGCCGTGGATTACGGCGGGTTTGGCCAGTTGGTCGCTTAGCTGCTGCAGGTCGAAGGCGTGGGCACTGAAACTCAGTAGCAACCCGATCAATGTGGGAGCGGGCTTGCCCGCGATGAACCTGAGGGCGCTGCGCAGTATCAGGCGAAGCGCGTTATCGTTGACGACCATCGCGGGCAAGCCCGCTCCCACATTGGATCTCATTTCAAGGCCCTTTCTACTGCGTTGGTAAAGACTGCGGGCGAGGCCAGCTGCATCTCGCGGCTGGCGATTTCCACCGCCACTTGCACGGTGCTGGCGCGGGTCAGGCGCTCGCCGCTGGCCAGGTCGGTGATCAGGTAGTTCACCTTCAAACGGTTCTCCCATTCCACCAGACTGGCGCGCACGTTGAGGGTCTGGCCGAACACTGCGCCGCGCACATAGCGCAGTTGCATGTCGATCACCGGCCAGGCGTAGCCGGATTCGAGCATCGCCGTGTAGTTGTGGCCGAGCTTGTCCAGCAACGCGCAGCGCGCCACTTCCAGGTACTTCACGTAATGCCCGTGCCACACCACGTTCATGGTATCGACATCAAAAAACGGCACGAGAATTTGCGTGTCGCAATGCAACACGCCCTGGCTACGCATGCAGCCTCCAGTGTTGCTCGGCGATACGTTTGAGGCACAGGCGCAGTTCGCCTTCCAATGCGCGGTCTTCGATCACCGGCGGGAAGTCTTTGGCCAGTTCGATATGCATGGCCGCCAAGGCCGGTGGCAGTGGTCGTGCGTCTTCAGCCTGGGCGCGCAGCCACACGCCCTGGTTGGCGGCGAGCAAGGTGGCGGCGGCGACCTGTTCGGTCAGCTCCAGCACGCGGATTGCGTCGCGGGCGGCGATGGTGCCCATGCTCACCTTGTCCTGGTTATGGCATTCGGTGGAACGCGAGAACACGCTGGCCGGCATGGTGTTTTTCAGCGCTTCGGCGGTCCAGGCGCTGGTACCGATCTGCACGGCCTTGAAGCCGTGGTTGATCATCGCGCGGTCGGCCGGCGCGCCGGACAGGTTGCTCGGCAGGCCGTGGTTGTAACGCACATCCACCAGCAGCGCGAGCTGACGGTCGAGCAGGTCGGCGACGTTAGCCACCAGGGTCTTGAGGCTGTCCATGGCAAAGGCGATATGCCCGCCGTAGAAGTGCCCGCCGTGCAGCACGCGCTCTTCTTCGGCGTCGATAATCGGGTTGTCGTTGGCGCTGTTCAGCTCGATTTCAATGAACGAGCGCAGCCAGTTCAGGCTGTCGGCCAGCACACCCAGCACATGGGGCGCGCAGCGCAGCGAGTAGCGATCCTGCAAACGATGCAGCGGCGCAGTCGGCGCATCGATCGCCAGGTCCTTGCGCAGCCAGGCGGCCACTTGCATCTGCCCCGGGTGCGGCTTGGCGGCGAACAGGCGCTCGTCGAAGTGTTCCGGGTTGCCTTGCAGCGCTACCACGTTCAATGCGGTGATGCGCGTGGCCAGTTGCAGCAGGTAGTCGGCGCGGGCGAAGGCCAGGCAGGCAAGGCCGGTCATCACGGCGGTGCCGTTCATCAAGGCCAGGGCTTCCTTGGGGCGCAGCACCAGCGGCTCCCAACCGAGTTCGCGGTGTACGTCGGCAGCCTGGCGGCGTTCGCCACGGAACAGCACTTCGCGCTCACCGGACAGGGTCGCCGCCACGTAGGACAGCGGCGTCAGATCACCGCTGGCGCCCACCGAGCCTTCTTCCGGAATCAGCGGCAGCACGTCGTGTTCGAGGAAGGCATGCAGGCGCTCCAGCAACTCCACGCGCACGCCGGACACACCATGGCACAGCGACTGCAAGCGTGCGGCGAGCACGGCGCGGGTGGCTTGGGCGTCGAGCAACTTGCCCAGGCCGCAACCGTGGAAGGTGTAGAGGTGACGTGGCAACGCCTCGACGTGCTGCAACGGCACCGCCACCACGCAGGAGTCGCCGTAGCCGGTGGTCACGCCATAGATCACGCCTTCCTTGTCCAGCAGCGAGTCGAGGAACTGCGCGCCCTTGGCGATGCGCTGGCGATAGGCAGCGTCATCCTGCAATTGCGTGGGCGCCTGACGGTTGGCCAGGGCCAGCACGTCTTCGATTGGCAGGTGGCGTTCGCCAAAAATTACCGGCTCAAGATGCGGGGTCATCGGTCTTCCAGAAAGGGTAAAAGTTGAACCATTGTTGGGGCGCCTCCAGGCAAAAATCGCCCAGGCGTGCGGCGTAGCGGGCGGTCCACTGGGCGATGACGTGCTCGCGGGTGCTGCGCTTCCATTCGATCAAGGCGGCGAACGGCTCGATGGTCAGGCGATAGCGGCCATTGTGCTTGAGGCACATCAGCAGGTTGACCGGGCATTTAAGCAGGCCGGCCAGCAGCCACGGGCCTTGGGGGAAGGCGGCGGCATGCCCGAGAAAGTCCACGCGCACCTTGCGCCCGCCGTGCAGGGGCACGCGGTCACCGGCAATCGCCAGCCACTCGCCCTCGTCCAGGCGCTGGCTGAGCAGCAGCATGGTCGCCGGGTCCAGCTCGCTGACCTGGATCAGGCGCAAGTGCGTGGCCCCGGCCTCGCCCAGCAGGCGGTTGAATTGTTCGGCGTGCTTGGTGTGCACCAACACGTTCATGGTGACTTGTTCGCCAATCTCTGCGAGTGCGCGGCACACCTCCAGGTTGCCCAAGTGCGCGCCCACCAGCATCTGGCCGCGCTTGCCGCGTAACTGCCCGCGCAATTGCGCCGGGTCGTTGATTTCGATCTGTTCGATGCGCAGCTTGCCGTTCCACACGTCGAGCTTGTCGAGCAAGGAGTCGGCGAAGGCCATGAACTGCGCGAACACGCTTTTATGGCTGGGCCGCAACGCAGCGCGCCCGCTCCAGTCGGCCAGGCGCTGCTGGTATTGCCAGGCACTTTGGCGCGCTGTGCGGCCGAACAGGAAAAAGTACAAAACGATGCCGTACAGCACCGGGCTCAACAGGCGGCGGCCCAGTACTTTGGCCGCGAACGCGGTGAGTTTCATCAGCCAGAAGCTGCCGCGCTCTTCGCGGTCGGCCCAGTGTTTGGTGCTGTCGCTCATGCCTGCCACCGTCGCCACACAATCATCGGCGCGCGTACCAGCATGCCGAAGAACAGCCGGGTGTGCATGGCGCTGATGCGCACGTTGTCGCGGAACAGGCGGAAGTGTGACACGCCATCGGTAGGGTAATGCACTTGGGTCGGCAGCCAGCGCATCGGCTGGTTGCGCCAGGCCAGGCGTACCAGGATGTCGGAGTCGAAATCCATGCGCGTGCCGATGTACGCCGAATCCATCAAGGCCAGCGTCGGCGCCAGCGGGTACACGCGAAAACCGCACATCGAGTCGCGAATTTGCAGCGACAGGGTGTTGATCCACACCCACACGTGGGTCAGGTAGCGCGCGTAAAGGCGACCTTTGGGCACGCTGTCGTCGTATTCGGGGTAGCCGCAGATCACCGCATTTGGGTGCGTGCGCGAGGCGTCGAGGAAGCTGTCGACTTCGCGCAGGTCGTGCTGGCCGTCGGCGTCTACCTGCAGCGCGTGGGTGTAGCCCAGGCGCGCGGCTTCGCGAAAACCGGCCATGACCGCGCCGCCTTTGCCTTGGTTGTTTGGCAGGGTCAACAAGGTGACGTGATCGAGCGTTGCCAGTTGCGCCAATACCGCCGCGCACGCCGGGCTGCTGCCGTCATCGACCAGCAGGCACGGCAGGCCGCTGTTCAACAGGCTGTGAACCACGGCGGGTACGGCGGTTTCGTGGTTGTAGACCGGGATGAGGGCGCAGGGGTTATGCATGGCGTACCCAGCCAGCGATTGAACAACCTGTGGCGAGCAGGCTTGTCGAATCGTCGCACCGCCTGCGTTGGGCTGCGCAGCGGCCCCAGTAAGGTAACCTCCGAGAATCAGGCAGTACTCCATTACAGGTTTTGGGGCCGCTTCGCAGCCCAACGCAGGGCAAGCCTGCTCGCCACATTAAGCCTGTTAGCCACAAAAGCCTATTCACTTGGGGCCTCCAGCACGATCCGGCCGCTGGAGCAGGCCGCATCGCCGTTGCGGTACGCGAAGTACAGCTTGCCGCGCTCCGGATCGAAGCGCAGGTGCAGTTCAACCTGATCACCAGGGCGCACCAGTTGCTGGAACTTGAGCACTTCCATCCCGGCAAAGGTCGCGGGTAAATCGAGCAGTTGCTGGCCGAGGTTGAAGGCCCATTCCACCTGCACCACGCCGGGCAGCACCGGCGTGACCGGGAAATGGCCGCTGAAGTAGGCCAGGTCCGGCGGGATGCTCAGTTGCACAGTCCATTCGCCGTTGGCTTCGACCTGTTCCAGCACTTCGGGTGCTTTTGGGCGTGGTGCCAGCAGCAATGCCTCTGCGTCAGCCTGGGGCAGTTTGCCTTGGCTGTTCAGCGGCAGCTGGCGCAGCAAACGCCAGCGACGTGGCAGGGCCAGGGCTTCGCAATGTTGGCTTAAATGCTCGCGCAGGGTTTGGGTGACGCTGCGTCGCCCCTGATTGCGCAGCGCATGCAGGCCCTCGGCGCTCAGCACCACCAGCGCGCCAAGTGAAGCGCGGTTTTCCTGCACCACGCCCAGGCGGGTTTCAGCGACCCAGGCGTGGGTCAGCAGTGCCTGTTCGAGCATGGGCAGGGAGATGCGTTTTTCTTCCAGTTTGACGATGCGGTCCAGGCGCCCGAGCAGCTCGAAGCGGCCATCGGAATGAATGCGCGCCGCGTCGGCGGTTTGTTCGATATGCCCGGCCGGCAGGTACGGCGAGGCAATGCGCAGGGCGCCGTCGGCATCCTGGCTCAGTTCCACATCGGCAAATGGCTGCCACGGCTGTGCACCCTGGCGCCATGCGATGCCGCCGGTTTCCGAGCTGCCGAGGATTTCCGTCGGCCATTGCTGCAAGCGGTCGTACAGGCTGCCGGCGGCTTCCACTGGCAGCGCGCCGCCGGAGGAGAACACTCGCGACACTTTACTCAGTGCGGGCCAGTCGAGGTTGTCGCCCATGCGCTTGAGCAGTGCGGGGCTGGCGACCCAGGCAAATTGCGCATGTTCGCGGCTGGCGCGCTGCATGTCTTCAGGGAAGGCTAGTTGCTTGCGCACAAAGGTGCGGCCGGCGCACAGCGGCCACAACACCCGGAACAGCAAACCATAGATATGTTGGGTGGCCACGCTGCCGATGATGCAGGCGTCTTTGAGGCCTGCGCCCCACAGCGCTTCCAGCGCCGCCACTTCGTTGGCCAGTTGGCGCAGGGTCTTGTCGATGCGCTTGGGTTCGCCGCTGGAGCCGGAGGTGCACAGGCTCAATTGGCAGGCGTCGAGGTCGAGCGCGGCAGGGCTCAATGGCGCCTGATACAACGCGTCAAGGTCGGCTGCCTCTACGAGCCAGGCGTCCACGCTGTCGTCCCAGCGTTGGCGGGTCTGGGGCTGTAAGTCGGCAGGCAGCAGCACACTGACCCCGGCACGCCAGGCGCCCAGCAGGGCAACGGCCAGCACGCCTGCGTCTTCCAGGTGCACCGCCAAGCGCTGGATGCCGCGCGCCTGCAGGCCCGCCGCGAGGCTCAGGGCCTGCTCGCAGAGTTGGACGTGATTCATCGCAGGTTCGGTGGTGACCGAACGTTGTTCCAGCGCCTCAAGCAGCAAGTGCTCAAGTTTCAACCCATTCATACGCGGCCTCGAACCCTTTGTCGTACCAGCCATTCCACGGCAAACAGCAGCCCCATCAGCCCGTAGGCGATGAGGCCGTTGTACAACGTCCACCAGCTCAGTGGCGCCCACAGCGTGAGGGCGGCGGCGAGCAAGCCATTACACAGAAAAAACATACTCCACACCACGGTGACCTGGCGCGTGTACACAATTGCTTTGGGCGGCAGCTGCGGGTCGGTCATGCGTGCAAGACGCTCGACCATCGGCGGCCCGTATTTGAGGCTCATGCCGAACAGCGCCAGCATGAACGCGCTGACCAGGCTCGGGTACCAGCGCAGCAACTGCGGGTTGTCGAACCAGGCCAACAGCAGGCAGAACACGATCACCGCTACGGCCATCCAGCGGCTGCCGGGGCGCCGTGCGCCGGTCAGCGCACGCAACAGCCACAGGCTACCCAGCAGCAAACCGAATTGCCACGGCGCGAAGTGCTCGGTGCCGTAATACACCGCAAAAGGGTACAGCAGCCCCGCCAGCAACAGGCCAAGGCCGATCAGCCGGCTCATGCGGCAGGCTGGACCAGACGGTACACCGCCTCAACCACGTCGTTGACAGTGCGCACCGCCTTGAACTCTTCGGCGGCGATCTTCTTGCCGGTCTGGCGCTTGATATGGTCGATCAGGTCCACGGCATCGATGCTGTCGATTTCCAGGTCCTGATACAGGTTGGCGTCGAGGGTGACGCGCTCAGGCGGCAGTTCAAACAGTTCCACCAAGGCATCGCGCAGGGTGTTGAAAATATCGTCACGAGTTTGCATGGTCCGGTCTCAAGCTGCCTTTTTAGCCGTGACGAATGCCGCAAGGCTGGCCACGTTGGTGAAGTGATTGCGCGTGTCTTTGGCGTCGGCATCGATCTTGATGCCGTACTTTTTCTGGATCGCCAGGCCCAACTCCAGGGCGTCCACCGAATCCAGGCCCAGGCCTTCGCCGAACAGGGTCTGGTCGCTGCCAATGTCGTCGGGGCTGATGTCTTCCAGGCCCAGGGCCTCGATGATCAGCGCCTTTATGTCGTGCTCAAGGCTGTGTTGGTTGCTCATCTTCGGCGAGCTCCTTAATGAAATAGTGATGCAGGTAATCGTTGAGCTTGCGTGAAGCCTGGGGCGCTGGCCCCAGTGTGGCAAACGCCTGTGGGTCTATATCGGCACCTACGCGCAAACTGAAGTGAAAACGGCGTTTGGGAATGCGATACCAGGGTTCGGCCTTGGTCAGGGTGGTGGGGCTGACCTTGATCACCACCGGGGTGATGATTGTCGCACCGCGCAGCGCAATGGCCGCGCCGCCGCGATGAAAGGCCGGTGCTACGCCGGGCGTGGTGCGCGTGCCCTCGGGAAAGATGATCAGCGTCTGGCCATCGCGCAGCGCATCGGCCGCGGCATCGAGCATATCGGCGCTGCCGTCATTGCTGATGTAACCGGCGTCGCGCACCGGCCCACGGGTGAACGGGTTCTGGAACAGGCTCTGCTTGACCACGCAGTTGGTCTGGCGCATCAGGCCGATCAAAAACACCACGTCGATCAGCGACGGGTGGTTGGCGATGATCATCTGGCCGGGGCGCCCGAGGTTTTCTGCGCCTTCAACGCTGTAGGTCAGCACACCGGCGCGTTGCATCATGCGGATAAACAGCCAGAACAGCTTGCTGATGGTGTGGCGGGCGCGGCGCTGGTGTTTAGCGGCACTGCCTGGCAGGCAACTGAGCAGCGGGAACACCAGCAAACGCAGGCACAGCCCGCCGACACCGAAGCAGAAGAAGCTCGCGGCGGTGGCGAACAGGCGCCAGTAATAGGCGTCCCGTGGCTTGTCGGTCAGGGCTTGCGTTGCCAGTTCCATACACGGTTCTTCCAGGCATGTTGGCAGGTGGCCTGCTCGGTAAGCAGGGTGCGCAGCAGGTTCAGGGCGTGGGGCCACTGGGTTTGAGTGAGTTGGACAGCGCCGCTGTTTAGTTCCAGTTGCCACTCGTCGCCCGGGGTCAGCAGCAGGCCGAGGGCATAAGGGAAGGGCACGTCACGGATCCAGTCGGCGTAAGCCGCAGGCGGTTGTTCTTCGGTGATCACCAGCAACACCGCCGGGGCGCCTTCGTTGAGCAGCGCGGCGGCTTCGAGCATGCCGTGTTCCAGGCCGTCGCCGGCGGCGGCGAGGGCGGTCATTTCGCAGGTCTCATTGCGCAGGATCGACCACAGGCCAATCACCGCGTTATGCACCGACAGGCTGAACTGGGTGGGCGACAGCGGTTCGTCGTTGGCCAGGTCGCTGAGTATATCGAGGGTGCGCGGGGTTTCGCCGTGCCGGGAAACAAACACCAGCGGCAGGTTTTGCCGGCCCTCGGCCAACGGCCAGCCCACGCTGAACGCCATGCGCGCCAGCCGGCTCAGGCGGCGGCGCTGCATGGCGGGCAGGAACGACACATCGGGTGACGCATCGCTGGCCGGCACTAACACCGGAGCCTGGCACCAGGCGCGCCAGTCCTGCGCAGTCTCAAGGCCCGGAGCCCAGGCGCGCCATTGGTCGATATTGAAAGTGATCACTGAGAAGTTATCCCGCCCCTGCGGGCTTCCATGTGCAGCCGTTGGCCCCGAATACCGGGACAGGGAACAATGGCCGAATGGCGCGCATTATCCCGGTGCCGTGGGGTTCTAGCAAACTTTGGTAAAGATTTGTTCACGGATGAATACAATTTGCCGGAAAAGATTTACAGATTGTCCTTTACCCGTGCGGTGTGTGGATTGTAGGACTCCTCCTTTTGTTCGACAGGTGATGCGCCAGTGCATGGATGAACGAGGTAGCTAACAGGCGCTTTTGCCCTCTACACTCGGACATTCATTGATACACGGAGGTTTTTTCCATGCGGCGTGTGGTGTTCAATCAAAAAGGCGGCGTTGGCAAGTCCAGCATTGCCTGCAACCTGGCGGCGGTGAGCGCCAGTGAAGGCTATCGGACCCTGTTGGTGGACCTCGATGCACAAGCGAACTCAACTCAGTACCTCACAGGGCTGACCGGCGACGATATCCCGATGGGCATCGCCGACTTCTTCAAGCAAACCCTGTCTTCCGGGCCGTTTTCGAAGAAAAATCAGGTGGATATCTACGAAACGCCATTCGACAACCTGCACGTGATCACTGCGACCGCCGAGCTTGCGGACCTGCAGCCCAAGCTTGAGGCCAAACACAAGATCAACAAGCTGCGAAAGCTGCTGGATGAGTTGAGCGAAGATTACGACCGGATTTACCTGGATACGCCGCCGGCACTGAATTTTTATGCGGTTTCGGCGTTGATTGCCGCTGATCGCGTGCTTATCCCGTTTGATTGCGACAGCTTCTCGCGCCAGGCGTTGTATGGTCTGTTGCGTGAAATCGAAGAATTGAAGGAAGACCACAACGAAGGCCTCGAAGTGGAAGGCATCGTGGTCAACCAGTTCCAGGCCCGTGCGAGCCTGCCGCAGCAGATGCTGGATGAGTTGATTGCCGAAGGTTTGCCGGTACTGCCGGTGTACCTGGCCAGCTCGGTGCGCATGCGCGAGTCGCACCAGGAGAGCAAGCCGCTGATCCACCTGGACCCACGGCACAAGCTGACGTTGCAGTTTGTGGAGCTGCATAACTTGCTGGAAAATGCCTGATCCCAATAGCACCCCAAATCCCCTGTGAACTCATGTGGGAGCTGGCTTGCCTGCGATGCAGACAACTCGGTCTATCAGTTAGACCGAGGTGATGCCATCGCAGGCAAGCCAGCTCCCACATTTGTTTTTGTGTTTCAGCAGGGGGATTTGGATTGTTCCTACGGAGGCTGTAGGAAGGGTCTGGCAAATGGGGTTGTGGGTTGTATCGTTGCCTACAGCTAAGCCAGAATCGCCCGGCTTGTGCGTCTGGATGGGCGTCTCTAAGGTTGGCCGGTCGCTGAATGTTCAGTGATCGGGTTTAGTAGCCCGTGGTGAGACGTACAGCAAATCATTGATCAGGACTGCCCTGTATTTGATGGTGGCTGTACGGAGGGCGCTTTCGAGCGCGCCGGTGAGTCTCCCCGGTCTACTAACCTGCGTACAGCTGCCACCCTCCGTTTAGTAGCGGCTGGTTGCGGCTCCTACCCGGAGACGTTCCATGGTTAACCTTTATTCCGTTGCACCCAACCTCCCTACCGAAACCCTCGTACTCAACAGCTACGAAACCTTCACTTCCGTCCGTACCCTGTTACTCAAGCTGTCCAACGACCTCACCGGCGAGCACCGCGACGTGGCTTTGGCCATTCATCAATTAAGCGAACTCGGCGTAATGCTGGTCGGCCAGATGATGGACCACGAAACCCCCGTAGCCCGAGCTTAAAACGCGGTCAATGTGGGAGCTGGCTTGCCTGCGATGCAGGCAACTCGGTCTATCAGTTAGACCGAGGTGAGGCCATCGCAGGCAAGCCAGCTCCCACAGTTGACCCCGTTGATTGAGGGGCTGGTTTACACCCCTTGGCTACGCAACCAACTCATCAACTGCGGCAACGGGAACGCCCCACTCTGGCGTGCCACTTCACGGCCGTTCTTGAACAGAATCAAACTCGGAATCGAGCGAATCCCCAACTGCGCCGACAGCTGCTGATTAGCCTCGCTATCAAGCTTGGCCAATCGGCACTTGCCCTCCAACTGCCCAGCCGCCTGCTCAAACACCGGCGCAAACGACTTGCACGGCCCACACCACTCGGCCCACACATCCACCAGCAACGGCAGGTCGCCCTTGATCTGGCTGGCGTAGTCGCCTTGTTTCAGCTCGAAGGGCTTGTTCAACAAAACAGGCTGCTTGCAGCGCCCGCATTTAGGCGCATCACCCAAGCGTTCGCCGGGGATGCGGTTGAGGCCGTTGCAATGCGGGCAGGGGATTACAAGAGGTTCGGACATGGTGGGCTCCTAGGACGTGGCCAATGGGTTCAATCTGGAGCCGGCAACGAGGTTTATCAAGACCAGGCGAAAAGGATGAAACACTGATCGTTCCCACGCTCCGCGTGGTAATGCATCCCGTGACGCTCCGCGTCACCCGTGCGCAGATGCACTGCAAAAGGCGGGACGCGGAGCGTCCCAGGCGGCATTCCCACGCGGAGCGTGGGAACGATCATCTTACGACGAGCAACTAATCTCCAAATGCTTGCCCCAGTCCGGTGGCCGCTGGGCGTATTGCTCCATCCCGGCCTGCTCTTCAAAAGGCTTGCTCAGCACCTCATGCAGCCGCCGCACTTCGCTGTAGTCACCTGACTCGGCAGCCGCGATGGCGTTCTGTGCCAGATAGTTGCGCAGAATGTACAGCGGGTTCACCGCGTGCATGCGTTCGCGGCGGCGTTCTTGGCTGTCATCGCCATCCCGTGCGACGCGTGCCTTGTACTGCTCGGCCCAGGCATCAAACCCGGCCAGGTCGACAAAGTCATCGCGCAAGCGCGCCACGGCCAGTGCCGCAGACTCATCACCCAGGCGGCGGAAGAACAGCGTGTAGTCCACGCCGCTGTTCTGCATCAGTTTCAGCAAGCGTTCCACCAGTGGCTGGTCAGCGTCTTCAGCCGTGGTGAGCCCCAAGCGTCGACGCATCAGGTCCAGGTAGTGCGCCTGATACAGCGGCAGATACAGCCCAAGGGCTTCTTTTAAGGCATCCACACTGATAAACGGCGTCAGCGCCTGGGCCAGCGCGCTCAGGTTCCACTGCCCGATCGGCACTTGGTTGCTGAAGGAGTAGCGCCCTTCATGGTCCGAATGGTTGCAGATGAAGTGCGCGTCAAAGTCATCCAGAAACGCAAACGGCCCGAAGTCGAAGGTGATGCCCAGGATAGACATATTGTCGGTGTTCATCACGCCGTGGCAGAAGCCATAGGCCTGCCATTTGGCGATCATCTCGGCGTTGCGCTCGACGATTTCGCGGAACATCGCCAGGTACGGTTCGGGCTGTTCGCGGCACTCGGGGTAGTGCAGATTCAACACGTGCTCCGCCAATTCGGCCTGCTGCTCGGGCTTCTTGGTGTAGTAGAAGTATTCGAAATGCCCGAAGCGGATATGGCTGTGAGCCAAGCGCAATACCATGGCGCCGCGCTCTTGTTTCTCGCGCCATACCGGCGTGTCGGAGCCAATCACGCAGAGGGCGCGGCTGCTGGGAATACCCAAGGCATGCAGGGCTTCGGAAGCGAGAAACTCACGAATCGAAGAGCGCAGCACCGCACGCCCATCGCCCATGCGCGAATACGGCGTCATCCCGGCACCCTTGAGGTGCAGGTCCCAATGCTCGCCGGCCTGGTTGTACACCTCACCCAGCAACAACCCGCGGCCATCGCCCAGTTGCGGGGTATAGCCGCCGAACTGGTGCCCGGAATAGACCATTGCCCGCGGTTCTGCTTCGGCCCACAGTTTGTGCCCGCCAAACAGCTCGGCAAATACCGGCGTTTCGGCCACGGCCGGGTCGAGGTCGAGCAAGGCCATGGCGGCGTCGCTCGCCACCACAAGGCGCGGCGCGTCGAGGGGCTCAGGCAGTACGTGGGTTGAGAACGCGTCGCCCAGGCGTGCGAAGCGGTTGTCGAAGGTCAGTTCGTCGAGGGCTTTCACCGGCCATCTCCAGCAGAATGTCCGAGCATTCTGCTGGGGATAGGGTGTTTAGTCGAGTTTGCTCGGCGGCGGTTCTTGCACGCCGCCGTCGTTGGCGGGTTTGGTCGGTGCGTCGACTTCCACCAGCTTGTATTCCTGGCCGTGAAGGTTCTTGAGGTAGACCTCCATCTGGCGGAACGAGATGTTGATGTGGTGGTTCTTGAACTCGCGGTTGATAAAGCGGTTCACCTCGTCGATCACCGGGTTGCGGTCACCCAGGTCGCGCACGTGCATGCGCAGTTCGTGGTCGAGGGTGCTTTCGCCGAAGTTGAGGAAGTACACATGGGGTTCGGGTTCTTTCAGCACGCGCGGGTTTTCACGCGCGGCCTTGAGCAGCAATTCCTTCACCAGATCCAGATCAGAGCCATAGTCCACACCGAGTTTCAGGGTGACGCGGGTGATGGTGTCGGTCAGTGACCAGTTGATCAGTTGCCCGGTGATAAACGTCTTGTTCGGGACAATGATGTCCTTGCGGTCGAAGTCCGTAATCGTCGTGGCGCGGATGCGGATCTTGCTCACCGTGCCCGACAGGTTGCCGATGGTGATGGTGTCGCCGATGCGCACCGGGCGTTCGAACAGGATCATGATGCCGGAGATAAAGTTGGCGAAGATCTCCTGCATACCAAAGCCCAACCCCACCGACAGCGCCGCCACCAGCCATTGCAACTTGTCCCAGCTCACGCCGAGGGTGGACAAGGTGGAGACGAAACCGACGCCGGCGATCACATAGGACAGCAAGGTGGTCGTGGCATAGGCGCTGCCTTGGGCCAGGTCCAGCTTGGACAGCACCAGTACTTCGAGCAGGCCGGGCAGGTTGCGCGCCAGGGCGAAGGTGATGCCGACGATGATCGAGGCGCCGAGCAAGTCGCCGATACTGATCGGCACCATGCTGATATTGGCACCAGTGCCGCTGGTGTATTCGTAGAGGGTCACGTTGTCCAGGTAGGAGAACACAGTGATCAGGTCTTTCCACACCCAGTACAGCGCGGCGATAAAGCCGCCGAGCAAGGCCAGGCGGATCAGGCGCATGGACTGTTCGTTGACCTGCTCGATGTCCAGGGTCGGTTCTTCGATCACCGCTTCGCCGTCGCCGGCTTCCTTGGCGGCCTGGCGTTTGGCCAGGGCGCGGGCATAGGCCAGGCGTCGTGCAGCAACGCCGAGGCCGCGGACAAAGGTGGCCTCGATGACCAGCCAGAACATCAGCAGGTACAGCGTGTTGATCAGCCGGTCGCTGAGTTTGAGCGCGGTGTAGTAGTAGCCAAAGCACACGGCGATAAACAGCGCGACGGGCAGGGCGGTAAACACCAGGCCCACGGCCTTGCGGAACAATGAGGCTTTTTCGTGGGTCGGGCTGTGCAGCAGCAGGCGACTCAGCAGCCAGGCCATCAGCGCGTAGCAGGTCAGCACCACAGCGATACCCAGCACGTCGTCGGCCAGCGCGGCCGGCTGGTGTTCGGCGATGGCCACTACCGCTACCAGCGCCAGCACCACCAGCCCGAGCTTGCGGATCCAGCCCTGGAGGAACTCGACCTGGGGCTTTTCCCAGCGGAAATGCAGTTCGGCCACGCCACCTGGCGCGAGAATCCGGTAGGCGGTGTAGAACACCAGCCACGCTTGGGCGATCAGCAGCAAGGCCGCGCCCAAGTTGGCGTTTTGCCCACGGGCGTCGATTTGCAGCGCGTAGCCGCACAATGCCAGCGCCAGGGCCACCGGCAGCGCCAGCAGGATATTCACCAGGATGGCCACCGGCGTGTGCCATTGGCTGTCGCGCTTGAAGTGGCCAATATCGAGGTGGATCTTTTTCAGGCGCGCGTACAAGGCTTTACGCCGCCACAGCAGTGCGCCAATCAACAGCAGCAACGGCAAGAACAGCAGCGGGCGCTGGGTCAGGCCGTCATACAGTTCGCTGACGCTCGAAGCCCACGGCAGGGTGGTGACTTGCTTGGTCAGGTGGTCCGGCACGGTTTCCAGCCACTCGGTGTCCAGCGGCTTGTTGCTGGGGATCCAGAACATTTGCTCGTCGAGGGTCGCGCGCAGGTTGGTGGCGGTGCTGAGCAGTTGTTTCTGGTTCAGTTGCAGGGTGATAGATTCGTTCAGCAGCGCGCTCAGCTCACGGCTCAGGCGTTCGAGCAGGTCGCTGCGAGTGATCGCCAGTTCCAGCAAAGTGCGGCGCAATTGTGGCGTCACGTCATCCGGCGACTGATTGGCCAGCAGGCTATCCACATAGGTGCTGGGCGTACTGATCAGTTCGCGTTGCTGGTTGACCTCGAACTGGTACAGGCGAATGTTGGCGATGTCGTCCGCCAGGTTGCGGTCGACGGTAAGACGCGGCAGCGCCTGTTTTTGTTTGTAGAGGATTTTGGAGAGCAGCAGGCTGCCCTTGAGCACATTGATCTGCTCGTCCAGGGCCGAGTCGCTTTGAGTGACGGTGTCCAGTTGCTGCTTGGTCTGCAGGTTTTTCTGGGTCAGGTCATTGAGGCGATCAGTGCTTTTGAGCAGGTAGTCGGAGAGCTTGAGGTTGGCCGCGCTTTCGGTCGCGAGCAGGCTGCTGCCACCGGCCTTTTGCGCTTCGATGGACTGCTGGGTCACGGTCTGCTGGGACTGGGCCAGGCGTTTCTGGTTGATCAGGGTTTGCAGGTCCTGGATCTCTTGTTCCAGGCGCGCGGTCTTTTCCACCACCAGGTCATGCTGGCTGTTGCCCAGGTCTTGCAGTTGGCTGTTGCCGGCCAGTTCCTGGCGGCGCAGCGGGATCAGGGCATTAAGGGCCGCAAGTTCGGCATTCAATTGGTTGCGCTGGTCGCCGCTGAGGGTTTTGCCGTTGTCTTTACCAGCCTTGAGGATCGAATTGATCTGCTGGATGCGCGTCTGGCTGCTGCTGATTTCGGTCTGGGCGCGCTCTGGACGGGTCTGGGCGGCGATGGTCAGGCTGTTGGCGTCGGCCAACTCTTTTTGCAGGTCGCCTTGCTGGGTGCTGCGCTGCACGAGCAATTGCTCAAGTTGCGGCACGGGCAGCGAGGCATAGCGTTGGGCCACGGGGACAATTTTAGTCGCCTTGAGCCGCACCAATTCACGCTGGTTGTCGGTGGTCTGGCGCGGGGCGTCTGCCAGCTGGCGCTTGAGGTCGGCCAGGCGCTGCTCGTAATCCTGCTTGTTGCCCAGGTACGTCAACGTCTGTTGCAGGATGCTCTGCAACGCCTTCATGTCGGCGTCGGGCAGCTTGCGGTCGGGCAGCTTGTCCAGGCTTTGCTGGATGGCGTCGGTGCTGGGCGGGTCGGCGGCGTAGACGTTGCCCACGCAGAGGGTCAGGCCCAGCAGGGCAGTGGCTAAAAAGGTGCGCAGTAGGGTCATGGATACCGGTCGAGCAAGGTAAAGAGGCTGGTGGCGTGGCGCCATAGCCTCGCAGTTTAGAGGAAGAGTCCAGGGCCTGGACGACTTCCTTCGGGGAATTTGACGCCGACTTTTCCGATCTTGTTCCCGTCCATGACCGCGACGGTCCAGATTGTGTTGTTCCACTCCACCTGGTCGCCGACGATGGGCGCGCCGCCGACCTTCTGGGTGATGAAGCTGCTGAGCGGCATATCCGGGTCGATGCCGTCGAGCTTAAGCCCGTACAGGGCGGAGACCGCGCCCAGCTGGGCGTCGCCTTCGAGCACGAAATCGCCGAAGAAACGCAGGTCGAGGCCGCGCTGCGGCGCCTGGCTGAACAGTTTGCCGAGGGCCGGCAAGTTGTGTTCGTGGCCGATCACGCAGAGTAAATCGTCGACTTCCAGCACCGTACTACCCGACGGATGGAGCAGTTGCTGGCCACGGAACAGTGCGGCGATGCGTGTGCCTTCGGGCATTTTCAGCTCGCGCAGGGCGGCGCCGATGCACCATTTTTCCGCGCCCAGGCGGTAGACGAACAGCTCCCACTCGCTGGTGACGTGCACTTCCAGCGCGGCGCGGGAGATGGGCGCCGGTTCCGGCGGCACGGTGACCTTCAGCAATTTGGCCACCCACGGCAGGCTGGTGCCTTGCACCAGCAGCGACACCAGCACAATAAAGAACGCCAGGTTGAAGTACAGCTGCGCGTGCGGCAGGCCGGCCATCAGCGGGAACACCGCCAGAATGATCGGCACCGCGCCGCGCAAGCCGACCCAGGCGATAAAGGCTTTTTCGCGGCCGTGGAAGGCCTTGAACGGCAGCAGGCCGACCATCACCGACAGCGGCCGCGCAAACAGGATCATCCACAACGCCAGGCCCAGTGCCGGCAGGGCGATGGGCAGCAGGTCATGGGGTGTGACCAGCAGGCCCAGCACCAGGAACATGCCGATCTGTGCCAGCCACGCCATGCCATCGAGCATATGCAAAATGCCATGACGGCTGCGCACCGGGCGGTTGCCGATCACCAGCCCGCACAGGTACACGGCGAGGAAGCCGCTGCCGTGAAGGGCATTGGTCAGGGCGAACACCACCAGGCCACCGGCAATCACCAGGATCGGGTACAGGCCGGTGGCCAGGTTGATGCGGTTGACCATTTGCAGCATCAGCCAGCCGCCGCCCAGGCCGACGATGCCGCCGATGCCGAATTCGCGAATCAGGTGAGCCAGCAAGCTCCAGTGCAGGCCGGTCTGGCCGCTGGCCAGCATGTCGATCAGGGTGACGGTGAGGAATACCGCCATCGGGTCGTTGCTGCCGGATTCGATTTCCAGGCTGGCGGTGACCCGCTCGTTCAGGCCCTTGCCGCCCAGCAGTGAGAACACGGCTGCGGCGTCCGTGGAGCCGACAATCGCGCCGATCAGCAAGCCTTGGATGATATTGAGGTCGAACAGCCAGGCCGCCGCCATGCCGGTGAGGCCGGTGGTGATCAACACCCCCACCGTGGCCAGCGACAACGCCGGCCAGAGTGCCACGCGAAAACTCGCCACCCGTGTGCGCAAACCGCCGTCGAGCAGGATCACGGCCAATGCGAGGTTGCCCACCAGGTACGCGGTTGGGTAGTTATCGAAGATGATGCCGCCGCCATCGACGCCGGCGGCCATGCCCACCGCCAGGATGATCACCAGAATCGGGATCCCTAAGCGCGAGGAAAGAGAACTCACCAGAATGCTCGCACCCACCAGCAACGCGCCGATCAAGAACAGGCTGTTGATGGTCGTTGCATTCAAAGGCAGTACTCCAGAGCGGGGAAGACGGGGCGCAAACTGACCATGCAGTCTGCGTGCCAGCGATTCTAACCTGTTGAATTGCTGTGCTGTCAAAAGATCGTTCCCACGCTCTGCGTGGGAATGCCTCGTTGGACGCTCTGCGTCCGCTGTCAATGTGTGAGCTGGCTTGCCTGCGATAGCGGTGTATCAGTCACTGGGGTTATTGACTGTTAGATTGCTATCGCAGGCAAGCCAGCTCCCACAAGGGATCACTGGTGTCAGTTAGAGCCTGAAGCGCCCCACCATCCCATTCAGGTCCACTGCCAAGCGCGACAACTCACTGCTCGCCGCACTGGTCTGGCTGGCACCCGTGGCCGACTGCACCGACAAATCACGAATATTCACCAGGTTACGGTCCACTTCCCGCGCCACTTGCGCCTGCTCTTCGGCCGCGCTGGCGATCACCAGGTTGCGTTCGTTGATCTCCACAATCGCAGTGTTGATGGTTTCCAGCGACATTCCCGCGCCTTTGGCGATGTTCAACGTCGACTCCGCACGTTCGGTGCTGTTGCGCATCGAATCCACCGCATGCTCGGTGCCGGCCTGAATGCTGCCGATCATCCGCTCGATCTCGCTGGTCGACTGCTGGGTGCGATGGGCCAGCGCGCGCACTTCATCGGCCACCACGGCAAACCCACGACCGGCTTCACCGGCGCGCGCCGCTTCAATCGCGGCGTTCAGGGCCAGCAGGTTGGTCTGGTCGGCCAGGCCGCGAATCACGTCGAGCACTTTGCCGATATCGCGGGACTCATTGGCCAGGTCGCCAATCAAGGTGGCGGTGGCTTGCACATCGCCGCTCATGCGCTCGATGGCGCTGACGGTTTCCTGCACCAGGTCACGGCCGTCACCGGCAGAGGTGGTGGCATTGCGCGAGGCTTCGGAGGTGCTCACCGCGTTGCGCGCGACTTCTTCAACGGCACTGGTCATCTCGTTGACGGCGGTGGCGGCTTGCTCGATTTCATTGTTCTGCTGGGTCAGGCCACGGGCACTTTCGTCGGTGACGGCATTCAGTTCTTCTGCCGCGGACGCAAGCTGGGTCGCGGAGCCGGCGATGCGCTGCAGGGTGTCGCGCAGCTTGTCCTGCATCTTGGCCATGGCAGCCAGCAGGCGGCCGGCTTCATCGTTGCCATCAACCTTGATCGGGCGGGTGAGGTTGCCTTCGGCGACTTCTTCGGCAGCTTCCAGGGCCTGGGCAATGGGCAGCGTGATGCTGCGGGTCAGCAGCCAGGCGAACAGCAGGGTCAGCGCGGTGGCAATGATCAGCAGGCCCACTACCAGATCAAAGGCCATGTCGTATTGGTCTTTGGCTTCTTGGTTGGTGGCGTTGGCCATTTGGTTGTTGATGTCCAGCAGGCGCGTGAGCACCGCGTTGACTTGCTCGGAATTACTCAGTAATTCGGTGTTGAGCAAGGCGCGCAGCTCATCAATCTGGTTGGCGCGTGACAGGCTCTTCATGCGCTCCTCGATCTGATGGTACTGGCCGAGCAAACGTACGTATTCGTTGTAGGTGGCGCGCTCTTCGCTGCTTTCGATAAGTTTTTCGTAGACGCCTTGGGCGGCACGAATCTGCTGGTTACGCAGTTCGAAGGCTTCCAGGGTTTTTTGCTGCACGTCCGGCTCGCGGTTGGTCAGCAGGCGGTACGACAGCACGCGCAGGCGCAGGGTCAACTGGGTGAATTCGTCGAGGGCGCGAATGCTCGGCACGCTGGACTGGGTGATGTCTTCGGTGGCTGCGCGAATCTTGCTCATCTGGTTCAAGGCGAACACGCCGAGAAACAACATCAGCGCGCCAATAAACGCAAAGCCAAGGAAGGCCCTCGGAGCGATATTCATATTACGAAGAGACATGCGGGAGTCCTGGGGAGAAGCGCGATCCGTGCGGCCATGAGACGAGGTGTGCATTGCGTATCGGCCATGCGACTAAAGTCTTAAGGGGGCGCGCGCTTTTGTCGCATCTGACGAGGGGTTGGACGGATTCAGGAACCAGATCGGGTAAATGCAGTCACTAAGGCTCGAAAGTGCGGCCCGGCCCTTAAAAAACGGGCTGCCTGCCGGGGATAACCCTGGCATCCGAGGTGAATTTTCTTTATCGTCACCGCCCTTTGAAAATGCCCGAGAAATCAAAATGTTAGAAGCATCTCTCAGCCAGCTTGAACAACTGGTCACTGACCTCGTACAACAAAACCAAGACCTGCTCGGCAGCAATGAAGCCCTGAAGGCGGAACTGGCCCGCGCCAAGGATGAAAACGACAGCCTGCAACTGAACCTGATGGAACAGGAAGAAAAACATGGCGCCACCGCCGCGCGTATCCAGGCGCTGGTTGAGCGTGTGAGCGCAGGGCCTGTCGGCGCATGAATGAAGGGATAAAGGTCGTTTCGATTCTCGGAGAGGATTACTCGATCAAGGCGCCGCAAGGGGAGGATCAAACCCTGATGCACGCCGTGACCATGCTCAAGGCCTCCCTGGCCACCACCAAGAAAAAGTACCCGACCCTGATCGGTGACAAATTATTGGTACTGGCTGCGCTGAACCTGTGCGCCGAGCAGATCGACATGCAAAAGCATCACCAGCAGGAACTCGACCGTTACCAAGAGCAAGTCAGCGCCACGGTCGAAGTGATTTCCAAGGCGATCGGAACGCCTTAGAACCACGCGTCCTGCATGCCCAGGCACGTGTCATCGCGTGCCTCCAGAATCGCCAGTTCATGATGGCAGCTCGGTACTTCCCAGGTCAGGAAGTACCGGGCGGCCTGGAGCTTACCTTTATAAAAGGCCACATCGGCCGCATTCCCCTTGGCCAAACCTTCCTCGGCGCGAATCGCCTGCTCCAGCCAGCGCCAGCCAATCACCGTGTGCCCGAACACCTTCAAGTACAGTGCCGAGTTCGCCAGGCTGCTGTTGACCTTGCCGTGGGCGAGATCCGTCAGCAGGCCAATCGTCACGCTTTGCAGGCGGCTGACCAATTGCTCCAGCGGTTCGCGCAGGGCCGTCAGTGAGGCGTATTCCTGAGCCCGAGCGCCGGTTTCGGCGATCAGGCGGACCAGTTGCTTCAAGCCCGCGCCGCCGTTTTGCGCGAGCTTGCGCCCGAGCAAATCCAGGGACTGGATGCCGTGGGTGCCTTCATGGATCGGGTTCAGGCGGTTATCGCGGTAGTACTGCTCCACCGGGTATTCGCGGGTGTAGCCGTGGCCGCCGAGGATCTGGATTGCCAGTTCGTTGGCCTTGAGGCAGAACTCCGATGGCCAGGATTTGACGATGGGCGTGAGCAGGTCGAGCAGTTCGTGGGCGTGCTTGCGCTCGGCTTCGGTTTCCAGCGTGGTGGTGTCGTCAAACAACCGAGCCGCGTACAGGCCCAGGTCGAAGGCGCCTTCCACATAGGCTTTCTGGGTCAACAGCATGCGCTTGATATCGGCGTGCTGGATGATCGAAACCGGCGCGGTGCTCGGGTCTTTGCTGTCAGGCAGGCGACCTTGCGGGCGTTCGCGGGCGTATTCCAGTGAATAGAGGTAACCGGCGTAACCCAGCATCACCGCACCCATGCCCACGCCGATGCGTGCCTCGTTCATCATCTGGAACATGCAACTCAAGCCCTGATGGGGTTTGCCCACCAGATAGCCGACGCAGTTGCCGTTATCGCCGAAGTTAAGCGCTGTGGACGTGGTGCCCCGCCAGCCCATCTTGTGAAACAGCCCGGCCAGCAGCACGTCGTTACGCGCGCCCAGGCTGCCATCCTCGTTGACCAGGAATTTGGGCACGATAAACAGCGAAATGCCCTTCACCCCAGGCGGCGCGTCCGGCAGCTTGGCCAGCACCATATGCACGATGTTTTCCGACAGCGGGTGGTCGCCGCCGGAGATGAAGATCTTGTTGCCCTTGAGTCGATACGTGCCGTCGGACGCAGGCTCTGCGCGGGTACGAATATCCGACAGCGACGAGCCGGCATGTGGTTCGGTGAGGGCCATGGTGCCGAAAAAGCGGCCTTCGATCATCGGCTGCAGGAAACGCTGTTTTTGTTCCTCGGTGCCGAAGCTTTCGATGAGGTTGGCGGCGCCCATGGTCAGGAACGGGTAGGACGTTGACGCTGCGTTGGCCGACTGAAAGTGCGCGAAACAGGCTTGGGAGAGCAGGGTAGGCAACTGCATGCCACCGGCTTCGAAACTGCGGGCAGCGTTCAGAAAGCCCGCTTCCAGAAAAGCGTCCACGGCGGGTTTGACTTCAGGGATCAGGATCGCCTGGCCATCTTCGTAGCGCGGTTCGTTTTCGTCATTTTTGCGGTTGTGCGGCGCGAAATACTTCTCGGCAATGCTGCGCGCCGTGCTGATGGCGGCGTCGAAGGTTTCACGGTTGTGCTCGGCAAACCGCTCGCGCTGGGTCAGGCCCTCGGCATCGAGGACTTCGTACAGCTCGAAAGCCAGATTGCGGGAACTGAGCAGCGTCTCGGACATGGCGGCTTACCTTTGAAGGGAATGGCCTGAGTCTAAGTGCGCGAATAGAGGCTGGATAGCAAGATTGATTTGCGTGATGGAGGGGCAGAACGCGGGCGAAAGGTTGGATGCGGTCAATGTGGGAGCTGGCTTGCCCGCGATGAGGCCGTGCCAGCTGACATCTAAGTCACTGGCCCACCGCTATCGCAGGCAAGCCAGCTCCCACATGAGTTAACCGATGGTCATCAGGCTCGCGTTACCACCCGCCGCAGCGGTGTTAACGCTCAATGCCCGCTCGATCACCAGGCGCTCCAGCGCAATCGCCGTCTCACCTTGCGACAAGCCGTGCACCCCGACAATCGCGCCACCGCGCTGCGCCACTTGCTGGCACACCGCACGCAGTTGGTCGGAATCACCGTGGTGCACAACGGCGTCGAACACCACCTCATCCTTGGTCCAGTCAGCCACACGCTTGATCTTCGCCTGAACTTCCCTCGGCAGGCGTGGGAACAAGGCTTTGGTCAGGTCAGTTTCCGGCCATACCGCCGAGCCACCAACCGCCAATACCGCCGCCAGTTGCGTCAGCAGGTCGCCTTCCACTTCCGCCAGGCACAACACGTGCTCGCGGGGCAGGATGGCATAGCTGTTGCGCTCGCCGGTCGGGCCGGCCAGTTGGCGGGTGATACCGCTTTGCGACTGTGCGGCAAACTGGCTGCACAGGGCGCTCAGGTCGCTGAACGTGTTGCTGTCGGCCCAGGTTTTCAGGGTGGTCAGCGGTTGGCTCATGGCGTCGCGCAGGCGCACGTCCGGTGCAGCCAGCTTGTCGCCGCGCACGAAGGATTGCTCGATGGCATCCGTAGGGCGAGTCGACAGCAGGCGGTACAGATAAAGCGGGCCGCCAGCTTTCGGGCCAGTACCCGACAAACCTTCGCCGCCGAACGGCTGCACGCCGACCACGGCACCGACGATGTTGCGGTTCACATAGACGTTACCGGCATGCACATTGTCGATCACCTTGGCGATGGTCTCGTCGATGCGCGTGTGCACGCCCAGGGTCAGGCCGTAGCCGGAGGCATTGATCTGGCCGATCAACTGGTCGATCTCTTTGCGCTTGTAGCGCACCACGTGCAGTACCGGGCCGAAGATCTCGCGTTGCAGTTCGTCGAAGCTTTCCAGCTCGATCAGGGTTGGCATCACGAAGGTGCCGCGCTTGATCTCTTCGCCGTCGGCGATCGCCACCTGGTACACGTTGCGGCCTTTGTCGCGCATGGCCTGGATGTGTTTCTCGATGCCGGCCTTGGCTTCGGCGTCGATCACCGGGCCGATATCCACCGACAGGCGCTCCGGGTTACCCAGGCGGCATTCAGCCATGGCGCCCTTGAGCATTTCGATCACGCGGTCTGCCGAATCTTCCTGCAGGCACAGTACGCGCAGGGCCGAGCAACGCTGGCCAGCGCTGTCGAAGGCCGAGGAAACGACGTCGATCACCACTTGTTCGGTGAGCGCCGAAGAGTCGACGATCATCGCGTTCTGGCCACCGGTTTCGGCGATCAGCGGGATCGGGCGGCCCTGGGCATCCAGGCGACCGGCGACACTGCGTTGCAGCAGGCGCGCCACTTCGGTGGAACCGGTAAACATCACGCCTTTGACGCGATCATCACCGACCAGACGGGCACCGACGGTTTCGCCCTGGCCCGGCAGCAGTTGCAGCACGCCTTCCGGGATACCGGCTTCGAGCAGGATACGCACGGCCTGTGCGGCCACCAGTGGGGTTTGTTCGGCCGGCTTGGCCAGTACCGGGTTACCGGCGGCCAGTGCAGCGGCCACTTGACCGCTGAAGATTGCCAGCGGGAAGTTCCACGGGCTGATGCAGACCACTGGGCCGAGTGGGCGGTGGGTATCGTTGGTGAAATCGTTGCGCGCCTGCACCGCGTAGTAACGCAGGAAGTCCACGGCTTCGCGCACTTCGGCGATGGCATTGGCGAAGGTTTTGCCGGCTTCACGGGCCAGCAGGCCCATCAGCGGCTGGATCTCGCCTTCCATCAAGTCGGCGGCGCGCTCCAGGATCGCGGCACGTTCGGCGGGCGGCGTGGCCTGCCAGATCGGGCCGGCGTTGATGGCGCACTGGATCGCATTGTCGACGTCTTCGACGGTGGCTTCCTGTACATGGCCCACCACATCACGCAGATCGGACGGGTTCAGCACCGCTGCAGCGGCTTCATTACTGGAAGCGCAGCCCAGCATCGGCGCGGCTTTCCAGTTGTTGTGCGCGGTGGCCAGCAGTGCGCAAGACAGCGACGCCAAGCGATGTTCGTTGGCCAGGTCGATACCGGCCGAGTTGGCGCGGTCGCTGCCATACAGGTCACGCGGCAGCGGGATACGCGGGTGCGGCAGGCCGAAGCCGCCTTCCAGCGTGGCCATCTGCTCGATGTTGGCCACTGGGTCGGCCACCAGCTCCTGAATCGAGATGGTGTGGTCGGCAATGCGGTTGACGAATGAGGTGTTGGCGCCGTTTTCCAGCAGGCGACGCACCAGGTACGCCAGCAATGTTTCGTGGGTGCCGACCGGAGCGTACACGCGGCACGGACGGTTCAGCTTGCCCTCGGAAACCTTGCCTACAACCTGCTCGTACAGCGGTTCGCCCATGCCGTGCAGGCACTGGAACTCGTACTGGCCGGGGTAATAGTTCTGACCGGCGATATGGTAAATGGCCGACAGCGTGTGGGCGTTGTGCGTGGCGAACTGCGGGTAGATGACTTCCGGCACCGACAGCAGTTTGCGTGCGCAGGCAATGTAGGAAACGTCGGTGTACACCTTGCGGGTGTACACCGGGTAGCCTTCCAGGCCTTCGACCTGGGCGCGCTTGATTTCGCTGTCCCAGTACGCGCCTTTTACCAGGCGGATCATCAGGCGATGGCGGCTGCGGCGCGCCAGGTCGATCACGTAGTCGATCACATACGGGCAACGCTTCTGGTAGGCCTGGATCACAAAGCCGATGCCGTTCCAGCCGGTCAGTTGCGGCTCGAAGCACAGGCGTTCCAGCAGGTCGAGCGACAGCTCCAGGCGGTCGGCCTCTTCGGCGTCGATGTTCAGGCCGATGTCGTATTGCTTGGCCAGCAAGGTCAGCGACAGCAGGCGCGGGTACAACTCGTCCATCACACGCTCGTACTGCGCACGGCTGTAACGCGGGTGCAGTGCCGAGAGTTTGATGGAGATGCCCGGGCCTTCATAAATCCCACGGCCGTGGGAGGCTTTGCCGATGGAGTGAATGGCTTGTTCGTACGAGGCCAGGTACTTCTGGGCGTCGTGTTCGGTCAGCGCGGCTTCACCGAGCATGTCGTAGGAATAGCGGAAACCCTTGGCTTCGAACTTGCTCGCATTGGCCAGGGCTTCGGCGATGGTTTCGCCGGTGACGAACTGCTCGCCCATCAGGCGCATGGCCATGTCGACGCCCTTGCGGATCATCGGCTCGCCGCTCTTGCCGATGATGCGGCTCAGGGACGAGGTCAAGCCCGCTTCGTTATGGGTGGCGACCAGTTTGCCGGTCAGCAGCAAGCCCCAGGTGGCCGCGTTAACGAACAGCGATGGGCTGTTGCCCAAGTGCGGCTGCCAGTTGCCGGTGCTGATCTTGTCGCGGATCAGCGCGTCGCGGGTGCCCTTGTCCGGGATGCGCAGCAGCGCTTCGGCCAGGCACATCAGCGCTACGCCTTCCTGGGACGACAGGGAGAATTCTTGCAGCAAGCCCTGAACAATACCGGCACGGCCGCCAGCGCTTTTTTGGTTGCGCAGTTTTTCGGCAATCGAGGCGGCCAGCTTGTTGGTGGCCTCGGCCATTGGCTGCGGCAGGCGCGCCTGCTCGATCAGCATCGGCACCACTTCCGGCTCCGGGCGGCGGTAAGCGGCGGTGATCGAGGCGCGCAATACCGATTGCGGCAGAATGCTTTCGGCAAACTCCAGGAAGCACTGGTGGGCGTGGTCAGGTTGCACTTCGCCGGCGTCTTCAGCGTCCTTGCTGCCCGAGCCATTGAGCTCGGTCAGGGTTGCACCACCCTCGAGTTTCTCCAGGTAATTGAAAATCGCCTGCTTGATCAGCCAGTGCGGCGTGCGATCAATGGAGGTCGCGGCCGCCTTGAGGCGTTCGCGGGTCGGGTCGTCGAGTTTGACCCCAAGGGTGGTCGTTGCCATCTTTTTATCCTCATGGGTGCCACTACCGAGTGGCATCTGCTGGCGGCAAGATTAGCTTTGCGCATGCAGAGGTGCAACCGGGTGCAACCCAAATTGTTCAGGAATTTTTCGATCGTGATCGGGAAAAATTCCGGCCCTCGACGGAATACGCTGCGTCTTGGTGCGTTTACTTCTAAAATCGGCTGTTCTTGCTCCGAAAAGGAGCAAAAACCCGGTATTTTCGCGAAAACATATCAAGGTGCAACTTAATCTCAAGAAACTGGTTGCACCTTATTTGCTTTGTTGAATAGCATTCGCGCCCAAGGTGCAACCACTCGCAAGGGTCGGTTCATCGGCTGGCGGCTTTCCTGGGGAAACGCCAGTCATAAATGCGCGGCTCGCCGTATCGTCTACCCGTTACCAATGGGTGGCCGTCTGCCAGACCGCTGCTACATAAAAACAAAGCCAGGGCGTCACTCCTATGAGCGTTAGCAATCCAACCCTGATCACATTCGTGATCTACATCGCAGCAATGGTGCTGATCGGCTTCATGGCCTATCGCTCCACCAACAACCTTTCTGATTACATCCTCGGCGGTCGCAGCCTCGGTAGCGTGGTCACGGCCTTGTCGGCCGGTGCCTCGGACATGAGCGGCTGGTTGCTGATGGGCTTGCCGGGCGCGATCTACATGTCCGGCCTGTCGGAAAGCTGGATTGCCATCGGCCTGATCGTCGGTGCCTACCTCAACTGGCTGTTCGTGGCCGGTCGCCTGCGGGTGCAGACCGAGCACAACGGCGACGCCCTGACGCTGCCGGATTACTTCTCCAGCCGTTTCGAAGATAAAAGCGGCCTGCTGCGGATCATCTCTGCGGTAGTGATCCTGGTGTTCTTCACCATCTACTGCGCTTCCGGCATCGTGGCGGGCGCCCGTCTGTTTGAAAGCACCTTCGGCATGTCCTACGAGACCGCGCTGTGGGCCGGTGCTGCGGCGACCATCGCCTACACCTTCGTGGGTGGCTTCCTAGCGGTCAGCTGGACCGACACTGTGCAAGCTACGCTGATGATCTTCGCGCTGATCCTCACGCCAATCATCGTGCTGCTGGCCACCGGTGGCGTCGACACCACGTTCCTGGCGATCGAAGCCAAGAACCCCGACAACTTCAACATGCTCAAAAACACCAGTTTCATCGGCATCATCTCGCTGATGGGCTGGGGCCTGGGTTACTTCGGCCAACCGCATATCCTCGCGCGTTTCATGGCGGCGGATTCGGTGAAGTCGATCGCCAAGGCGCGTCGCATCTCCATGACCTGGATGATCCTGTGCCTCGCCGGCACCGTGGCGGTGGGCTTCTTCGGTATTGCTTACTTCTCCGCGCACCCGGAAGTGGCCGGTCCTGTCACCGAGAACCACGAGCGTGTGTTTATCGAGCTGGCCAAGCTGCTGTTCAACCCATGGATCGCGGGCGTGCTGCTGTCGGCCATCCTGGCGGCGGTGATGAGCACCCTGAGCTGCCAACTGTTGGTGTGCTCCAGCGCGCTGACCGAAGACTTCTACAAAACCTTCCTGCGCAAAAACGCCTCCCAGGTTGAGCTGGTGTGGGTGGGTCGCGCGATGGTGCTGTTGGTGGCCCTGATCGCCATCGCCATGGCCGCCAACCCGGACAACCGCGTACTGGGCCTGGTGAGCTACGCCTGGGCAGGCTTCGGCGCTGCGTTCGGCCCTGTGGTGCTGATCTCGGTGATCTGGAAAGGCATGACGCGTAACGGCGCACTGGCCGGTATCCTGGTCGGCGCGATCACCGTGATCGTGTGGAAGCACTTCAATCTGCTGGGCCTGTACGAAATCATCCCGGGCTTTATCTTCGCCAGCCTGGCGATCTATTTCGTGAGCAAGATGGGCGCACCGACTGCGGGTATGGTCGAGCGTTTTGATGCAGCGGAAAAAGACTACAACCTCAACAAGTAACTCGGTGGGCGGTAAGCGCCAATTGCGTTAGAAAAAAGGCCCGCATCCTTAGGATAGCGGGCCTTTTTTTGATCGTTTTGATCGTTCCCATGCTCCGCGTGGGAATGCCACCCCGGACGCTCCGCGTCCCGCTGCCAGTTCAGCCAGCATCCGGCTGATTGAGAAAAATCAGCACGCCCAGGATCGCCATGTAGAACTTGAATGCCGCTTCCTGGCCGTTCCACTGATGGGACTGCCACATCAGAAACCACTCACCGCCGACCACCATAAAGCCAAAAAACCACACCACAAAGCCGAGGGTCAGGCCGGCTGTTGCACCTGCCTTGGCGCGGTTGAATTCGCTCCCGCCTGCATGCCGCGCGCGCCATAGCGATAGCGCGCCCCGCGCCAGCAGTACAGCGGTGAGCGCCTCGCCGAGAATGATCAGCACGTAGGCCGCGTGCCACATCCACGGCGTCGTGATTGCCCGATACATGGCGGCGTTGTTCGGGAAGGTGGTGTCCATGCTCAACACATGTTGGACGAAGGCGAAGTTGGAGCCGTAGTCCGTGATGTTGTTGAACGCAACCAGGGTGGCGAAGGCGGCGAGGGCCAGGGTCAGGATGATTTTTGCGTAGCGGGTGGCCATGCTTTTTCCAGTGATCCGGTGAGGAGGAGCTATTACGCTAGCACGGCCTTGGCGTGCCTTCGACGCCAGATACATGAAGAATCCGGCACCCAGGGTGTAGGAGCTTACTGATTTGTCCGTGGTGTGCTCTGGTGGGTGAAAAGCTGGTGCAGAATCGCTCGCCCACCCCTTGCGGAGAGACACCGGATGTTTGCTCTTGCCAATCAAAGTGCCTTTAACCTGACCCTTGATGGGCAGCCCAGTGAACTCAAGGTTCGAGGGTTTTCGGGTGATGAATTTATCAGCCTGCCTTTTCGTTTTGACCTTGAGTTGGTGAGCGAACAACCCGACCTGGACCTCGATAGCCTCCTGCACCGTCAGGCGTTCCTGGGGTTTGATGCGCAAGGACACGGCGTTCATGGCCAGGTGTACCGGGTGGCGCAAGGCGATTCCGGCAAGCGCCTGACCCGTTACCAGATCACCCTGGTGCCGCAGTTGGCTTACCTGGAACACAGCACGCACCAGCGGATCTTTCAGAAAAAAACCGTGCCGCAGATCATTGCGCTGGCACTGGAGGCACAGGGTATCCAGGGTGATGCCTTTGCGTTTCAGCTGAGTGGGCAATACCCCGAGCGTGAGTACTGTGTTCAGTTCGGCGAAACCGATCTGGCGTTCATTCAGCGCTTGTGCGTGGAGTCGGGCATTCACTATCACTTCCAGCACAGCCCCGAACGCCATCTGTTGGTGTTTGGCGATGACCAAAGCGTGTTCACCCAGCCAGACCAAGCCACTCCCTACTCGGCCGGTTCCGCCATGGTGGCCGGGGCCCCTGCGATCAAGCACTTCATCCTGCGGTTGGAGACCCGCACCACCGGCGTAAGCGTGCGCGATTATGATTTCAAAAAGCCCGGTCTGGTCCTGGAAAGCGCGGCATCCAGCGGGCAACAGCCTGTGCTGAATGAGCAGTACTACCCTGGGCACTTCACTGATCGAGCCCATGGCAAGTACTTGGCGCAACGGGTGCTTGAGCGTCATCGCAGTGACTTTCGCCAAGCCAGCGGCAGTGGTGACCAGCCGGCCTTGTCCACTGGGCAGTTCCTGAAGATGACCGGGCACCCTCGTCCGGAATGGAATAATTTGTGGTTGGTTACCCGGTTGTACCATTCAGGGCAACAGCCTCAGGTCCTTGAGGAATCTGCGCCTGACACTTATGACGATGGCGTCTCCCCCGGCTACCACAATGAGTTTGTCGTCACACCTTGGGATGTGCCGTTTCGAACGCCGCTGATCATGTCCCGCCCGCAAATATCGGGCTACCAGAACGCAGTGGTCACCGGGCCTGCCGACGCTGAGGTCCATTGCGACGAATACGGTCGCGTCAAAGTGCAGATGGCCTGGGATCGCGACGGCGAACACAACGAGTACTCCAGTTGCTGGCTGCGGGTAGCCAGCGGCTGGGCTCACGACCGTTACGGTGCGGTGCTGATCCCGCGGGTCGGCATGGAGGTGCTGGTGGGCTTCGTCAATGGCGACGTGGATATGCCGCTGGTGATGGGCTGCCTGCCCAACGCGGCGAATCTGTTGCCCCTTGACTTGCCGGCGGAAAAGACCCGCAGCCTGTTCCGAAGCCAAAGCACTCCGGGCGGCGGCGGTTACAACGAGTTGCGCATTGAGGATCGCAAAGGCGCCGAGGAGATTTACCTGCGTGCCCAGCGCGACTGGACCCAGCACGTCTTGCATGACCAACACGTCCAGGTGGATAACCAGCGTCGGCTCAAGGTGGGTGGCGAATCCCACCATGAGCTGCTGGGTGAAGAGCAGCGCATCACCCATGGCAATCGCCTCGCGGAACTCAAGCAGGATGATCATCTGGTCGTCGCTGGCTCGCAGCAGGTGCGGGCCGGGCGGACCATCCAGATCGGCGCCGGGCAAAGCGTGGTCATCGATGCGGGCGCCAGCGTGACAATCCAGGCCGGAGGGCAATCGATCACGCTGTCGGCCGCCGGAATTTTCAGCAGTGTGCCGATCCAGGTTGGCGGTGCGCCCGCTGCCGTGCCGATGCCGTTGATGCCGGGTCTTACCGAAACGTTGTCAGCGGCTGTTGCTGCACCACTCAGTGGCGTACAGGTTGCCAGCCTCAAGCGCAGTGCGCCGTTTTGCGAGGAGTGTGAGCGCTGCAAGAACGGCCAGTGTGATATCCCCGGACACTCTCACCCTTAAATGGAATTTATCCCGATGTCTCAGTCCATGGTTCCCAGCGCCTGGCTCGCACAGTGGCCACTACAGCCCGAGGAGCGCCTCTACGCAGTGTTGGGCAGCGCCAGCGAAGCCAGGCCGCTTAATGCATGGCAAACCCTGGCACCGAGGAAATTGCCGCATTCGATATGGGCCGGTACGGCTTACGCCGAATGGGTCGACGTCATGCCTTATGTGGGCATTGTTGAGCCGGGCAGTGCCTTCCTTGATTGGGTCGCCAGCGCCGAGGCAACGGACTGGGGTTGGCTCGCGGTCTCGTCCAGCCCGCCGGAGACGGTGGCTGCGCACCTGCAAGGCCTGACCAAAGTGTGGTTGCCGGATGAGCAGGCGGTGTTTTTGCGTTTTTGGGATGGCGCTCAGTGGCTGCCCATTCTGCAGAAGCTCGGCGATGAGGCCGCACGCGTGTTGCCGGTGTTTCAGCGTTACCTGATCAATGGCCAGCCGCTGGCCGTCAGCACCGGCCCGGCCACGGCAGCCAAGGCCAGCCCATGGTGGCAAGTGCCGGCGTCGCTGCTTGAGCACTTGGCCGAGCACTCGCCGCAGGTGCTGATCGGCAACCTGCTGCAATGGCTCGAAGAACAGCGCCCGGACCTCTACACCGCGCTCAGGCCTGCGACCTTGCGGCACAAGGTCGCCTACTTTTCGCGCAGGCCCGACGTCAGCCCTCAAGCGCTGGCGGATTATCTGGCTTCAGAGTTGAGTTGAAGCCAGGGCCTGCTGCAGGTCCTCGATCAGGTCTTCAATCGCCTCGATGCCGACCGACAGGCGAATCATCTCCGGCTTCACGCCGGCCTTGGCCTGTTCCTGCTCGTTCATCTGCCGGTGAGTGGTGGACGCGGGGTGGCAGGCCAGGGATTTGGCATCGCCAATATTCACCAGCCGCTTGAAGATTTGCAGCGCATCGTAGAAACGCACGCCGGCGTCATAGCCGCCCTTCAAGCCGAATGACAGGATCGCCGAGGGTTTGCCCTGCATGTATTTCTGCGCCAAGGCGTGGTGCGGGTGGTCCGGCAGCCCGGCGTAGCTGACCCATTCCACCTCGGCGTGGCCTTGCAGGAATTGCGCAACCTTCAGCGCGTTTTCGGTATGGCGCTCCATGCGCAAGGCCAGGGTTTCCAGGCCTTGCAGCAACAAAAATGCATTCATTGGCGCCAGCGCAGCCCCGGTGTTGCGCAACGGCACGGTGCGGGTGCGGGCAATGAAGGCGGCGGGGCCGAACTTTTCCGTGTAGACCACCCCGTGGTAGGCCGGCTCCGGTTGGTTGAGGCCGGGGAATTTTTCCGGGTATCGGGTCCAGGGGAAGGTGCCGCTGTCGACGATTACACCGCCCAGGGAGTTGCCATGGCCACCCACGTACTTGGTGACCGAGTGCACCACGATGTCGGCGCCGAACTGAATCGGCTTGCACAGGATCGGCGTGGCCACGGTGTTATCCACCATCAGCGGTACGCCGCGCGCATGGGCGACATCGGCCAGGGCTTCAATGTCGATAATATTGCCTGCCGGGTTGCCGATGCTTTCGCAGTAGACCAGCTTGGTGTTGTCGTCGATCAGTTCGGCGATGGCCTGGGCAGAGTCGTCGCGGGCGAAGCGCACGTCGACGCCAAAGCTTGGCAGCAAGTGGGCGAACAAGGTGTAGGTGCCGCCGTAAAGCTGGGGCGTGGTGACGATATTGTCGCCCGCACGGGTGAGGGTCTGGATTGCATAGTTAATCGCCGCGCTACCGGCCGACACGGCCAGGGCGGCGATACCGCCTTCAAGGGCGGCAATGCGCTGCTCCAGCACGTCGTTGGTCGGGTTCATGATGCGTGTGTAGATGTTGCCGGGCACGTCCAGATTGAACAGGTCGGCGCCATGCTGGGCATTATCGAACTCGAAGGCGACGTTCTGGTAGATCGGCACGGCGACGGCCTTGGTGGTCGGGTCCGACTTGAAGCCGTGGTGCAATGCAATGGTGGCGTCTTTCATGATGCGGGTTGACCTCCTTGGATTCCAGGGTTGCCCCCAAGCAATGTGGGGGCTGGCTTGCCTGCGATGCCAGCACCGCGGTGTATGGGTAATACCGCGGTGATGCCATCGCAGGCAAGCCAGCTCCCACAGCAGCCATAGATTGTTTTCGGCAGTGCGCCTGCCTTTGCGACATAAGCACCGCCCGACACGCAGCCCTGCACCTTTGCCGCCGTAGAAGGTAAACTTCGCCCCCTGCGCAGGAGCAACCATGAATTATCGTCACGCCTTTCACGCCGGCAACCACGCCGATGTCTTCAAACACCTGACCTTGACCCGCCTCATCGCCCTGATGTCGCGCAAGGAGCAGCCGTTCGCCTACCTCGACACCCACGCCGGGATTGGCCTGTACGACTTGCAGGGCGACCAGGCCAACCGCACCGGCGAATACCTGGAAGGCATTGCGCGCCTGTGGGGCGAAAGCGACCTGCCGCCACTCACCGCCGACTACATGCGTGTGCTGCACGAGATGAACCCGGACGGCCAGCTGCGCTACTACCCAGGCTCGCCGGAGCTGGCGCGCCGCCTCACGCGGCCCCAGGACCGTGTATTGCTTAATGAGAAGCACCCGGAAGACGGCGTGCTGCTCAAGGACAACATGAAAGGCGATCGCCGGGTCAAAGTGCACTTGGGCGAAGGCTGGCATGTGCCACGTGCTTTGCTGCCAGTGCCGGAAAAACGCGCGTTGATGCTGATCGATCCGCCGTTTGAACAACTTGATGAGATGCAGCGCTGCGCGGCGTCCCTCAAGGAAGCGGTCAGCCGCATGCGCCAGACCGTCGCGGCGATCTGGTACCCGGTGAAGGACCAGCGCATGCTGCGGCGTTTCTATCAGGACCTGGCCGGCACCGGCGCGCCGAAGCTGCTGCGTGTGGAATTGCTGGTGCATCCGTTGGACACGCCCAACACCCTGACCGGCTCGGGCCTGGCGATTGCCAACCCGCCGTGGGGGCTGGAGGAGGAGCTTCGTGAGCTGCTGCCGTGGCTGTCCAAGAAACTTGGTCAGACCCAGGGTGGGTGGCAGATGGATTGGCTCATCGCTGAGTAATGAGTCGCCTGTCGGAACGCTATCGCGGGCAAGCCCGCTCCCACATTTGGAATGCATTCCAAGGTGGGAGCGGGCTTGCCCGCGATGCTTTTGGCGTCAGATAGGGCAGGTCACGCCGGTACCGCCGATGCCGCAATAGCCTTGCGGATTCTTCGCCAGGTACTGCTGGTGGTACGCCTCGGCGAAATACACCGTCGGGGCTTGTTCGATTTCAGTCGTGATCACACCCAGGCCCGCCTTGTTCAATTCAGCCTGATAGGCATCGGCGCTGGCCTTGGCCGCTTCCAGATGCTCAGGTTTCACCGCGTAGATCACCGAGCGGTATTGGGTGCCGATGTCGTTGCCCTGGCGCATGCCCTGGGTGGGGTTGTGCAACTCCCAGAACATTTTCAGCAGTTCTTCATAGCTGATCTTGTCCTGGTCAAACACAACCAGTACCACCTCGCTGTGGCCGGTCAGGCCCGAGCAGACTTCTTCGTAGGTCGGGTTCGGCGTGTAGCCACCGGCGTAACCGACCACGGTGCTGACCACGCCGTCGCGCTGCCAGAACCGCCGTTCGGCACCCCAGAAGCAACCGAGGCCGAAGATCGCAAACTCTACGTTGTCGACAAAGGGGCCAAGCAGCGGGTTGCCGTTGACGAAGTGGGTTTCGGGCAGGTTCATCGGCGTTTCACGGCCAGGCAAAGCTTGTTCTTGAGTCGGCAGCACGTTTTTGTTCACCAGAATTTCCGAGCGCAAGACCATGATCAGTCCTCTCAGTCAGATTGAGTTATGTATTAAGACAGACAGCCAGTGTGCCCGAGTGTTACAGCGCTGTCAGGCGATTGGCCCGCGCGGATAGCGTTTAAGCTTTTCCAACAGATCTGCGCCGGGGATCGGCCGGTCGAACAGGTAGCCCTGGCCCACATCGCAGCGATGGCGGCGCAGGAACGCCAGCTGTTCGGCCGTCTCGATGCCCTCGGCCACTACCTTGAGCTTGAGGTTATGGGCCATGGCGATGACCGCCGAGGTGATCTCCATGTCGTCCTGGTTGTCCGGGATTTCGTGGATAAAGCTGCGATCGATCTTGATGATGTCGATGGGGAATTTTTTCAGGTAGCTCAGCGACGAGTAGCCGGTGCCGAAGTCGTCCATGGCCAGGGTCAGGCCGAAGCTCTTGAGCTGGTCGAGTTGAAGGCGCGTGTCTTCGGTGGCTTCGAGCAGCAAGCCTTCGGTCAACTCCAGCTCCAGCAGGTTGGCCGGCAGTTGTTCTTCCTTGAGGATGGTGGCGATCGACGCCACCAGGTCCGGGTCGGAGAACTGCTTGGGCGACAGGTTGATCGCCACCTGCAGATTGCCCATGCCGCCTGCGCTCAACTGCTTGCTCATGCGGCAGGCCTGGCGCGCGATCCATTTGCCGATGGGGATGATCAACCCGGTTTCTTCGGCCACGCTGATGAACTGGTCCGGGCGGATCATGCCCTTTTCCGGGTGATTCCAGCGCAGCAGCGCTTCCATGCCCAGCAAGCGGCCGCTGCGCAGGCACAGTTTGGGCTGGTAGAACACGTCCAGCTCGTTTTGGGTCAGGGCGCGGCGCAGGTTGTTTTCCACGAACAGCTTGTAACTGGCCTCGGCGTTCAGGGCCTCGGTGAAGACCTGCACCTGATGTTTGCCGTTGGCCTTGGCCTTGTGCAGGGCCAAACCGGCGTTACGCATCAGGGTCTGTGGGTCGCGGCCGTGCAGCGGTGCACAGGCCAGGCCCACGGAGCCGGTGACGCTGATCAACTGGTTGTCGACAAACATCGGCTTGTCGAGGGTGGTCAGCAATTGGCTGGCCACCTGTTGGCCGGTCTCAAGGTCGGTATCGTCCAGCAACACCGCAAACTCGTTACTGGCAAAACGCGCCAGGCTGCCACCGGCACTCAGGCTGTTGCGCAGGCGCCGGGCCAGGCTGATCAGCAGTTTGTCACCGGTCTGGTGACCGAGGCTGTCGTTGATGCGCTTGAAGTTGTCGATGTCCACCAGCAGCAGGCTGATCGGGCTGTCGCTGTCGCGGGCGAAGCGTTCATCAAGGTTGCGAATAAACGCCGGGCGGTTGCCCAGGTTGGTCAGGTTATCGGTGTAGGCCAGGCGCTCGATACGCTGCTGCGCGAGCTTGGTCTGGGTGATGTCTTCGTAGATGCCGATGTAGTGGGTCAACTCACGGTTGTCGCCATACACCTTGGAGATCGACAGCTGGCCCCAATAGGGTTCCAGGTTTTTGCGCCGGCTCTTGAATTCACCCTGCCAGCTGTTGCTCTTGGCCAGGCTCGACGGCGCGTCGAACAGCAGTTCGCTGAGGTTTTCCAGGGCCGGCAACTGTGCCAGGCGGTGGCCGTGGACTTCTTCGGCACTGTACTGGGTGATCGCGGTAAAGCTTGGGTTGACGTACTCCACCACGCCGTCGCAATTGACCAGCAGAAAGGCGTTGGCGCTTTGTTCCACCGCGCGCTGGAACAGGTGCAAGGCGCTGGTGGCGGTGCGGCGGTTGTGGTTATTGATCACTTGCGCGAACTGGTCCGCCAGCTCGCCGGCAAAGGCGATCTCATCCGACTGCCAGGCACGCGAGCTGCCACTTTGCTCCAGGCACAACACACCGACGACCTGACCATCTACGCGGATGCTGGCGTCGAGCATGGCGTGGACGTCCTTGGCGCGCAGGCTCTCGGCCATTTCCCGGGTGCGCGGGTCACGCATCGCGTGGGTGGCGTCGATGGCACGGCTCGAATGCAGGGCTTCCAGGTAATCCGGGAAGTTGCTGGCGTCAATCGCTTCGGGCAAGTGGTGCTGCTGGTCTTCGCGGTGGTAGGCCGAGATCGGCACCAGGCGCTGGCCTTCGAGGTTCCAGATGCTGGCGCAGTCGATCTGGTAGATATCGCAGGCACTGCGGGTGATCAGCTCGGCGGCTTCTTGCAGCGAATTCGGCGTGGTGTAGCGCTGGCGCGCCAGCAGCAGGATCAGCTCCTGTTGGGCGCGTACCCGTTCAAGGTGCTGCAACTGTTCCTGCTGGGCACGCTGGTTGAGTTCCAGGGCAATCTGCAGGCGGCTGTTCTGGTTTTCCAGGTCGGCGGTCGGGGCGGCGGTGGGGATTTCGCTGAACAGGCCGTCGACCACCATCAGGTAGCCGCGCAACAGGTGGCGATTGTGTTGTTTATACGCCTCGCCCATCTCCAGCAGGCTCAATGGCCCATCGTTGGTGTGCAGGGTGTAGCGCACCAGGTAATGCGGGCTATGGGCCAACTGCTGCTGGATGGTGTCGTGCAGTTGATAGCGCGCCTGGGGTTCCATCAGGCTGGCGTAGGGGGTGCCGATCAAGGCGCACAGTTCCACCGCCGGCAGGCCGAATTGGCGCTCGCAATTGGGGTCCAGGTACAGCAGCGCCCAGCTTGCCTCATTAAGCCGCTCGAAACGCAGCATACCGAGGCGCGAAGGCACCGGTAATTGCGTCACTACCTCGGCCGCCATACGGGCGACATCGGGTTGGCTTTTCATGGGGGAAACTCGCTTGGGAAGATGCGCACGGCGCCGGGCTCACGCCCTCTTTACTGTCACCTGCGGCAAGGTTGCATCATGCAGCACGCACTGACAAGAGAGGATGAAGGCTAAGTGCTATAACCCTGTTATCGGCCGCGTGGGGGATTTCTGCAATCGGGGTGATGGAAGGTGTACAAACCTGTTTTGCGTGTTCAACAGACACCCAAAAAAAGCCCCGCCAAGTGGCGGGGTTGAGGTACGAGCGTGGCGCTCGGAAATCGGTAGTGCCAGGCCTCCCCGGTGACAGGGAGGCCCGTTTGAGGCTTATAGCAAGATGGTGCGGATGTCGTTGAGCAGTTGGCTCAGACGCTGCGTGAAGCGGGCAGCAGCAGCGCCGTTGATCACACGGTGATCGTAGGACAACGACAGCGGCAGCATCAGCTTCGGCTGGAACGCTTTACCGTCCCACACAGGCTGGATAGTGGCCTTGGACACACCCAGGATCGCCACTTCCGGCGCGTTGACGATTGGCGTGAAGCCAGTACCGCCAATGTGACCGAGGCTGGAGATCGTGAAGCAAGCGCCTTGCATGTCGTCGGCGGTGAGCTTCTTGTCGCGGGCCTTGGCAGCCAGCGCAGCAGCTTCAGCGGCGAGTTGCAGCAGGCTCTTCTGATCAACGTTCTTGATCACAGGAACCAGCAGGCCGTCCGGGGTATCCACGGCGAAACCTACGTTCACGTACTTCTTGCGAATGATCGCCTTGCCGCTTGGTGCCAGCGAACTGTTGAAGTCCGGCAGCTCCTTGAGCAGGTGCGCGCACGCCTTGAGCAACAGTGGCAGCACGGTCAGTTTCACACCGGCTTTTTCGGCCACGGCTTTCTGCGCAACGCGGAACGCTTCCAGGTCGGTGATATCGGCCTGGTCGAACTGAGTCACGTGCGGGATGTTCAGCCAGCTGCGGTGCAGGCTCGACGCGCCGATTTGCATCAGGCGGGTCATCGGCACTTCTTCGGTTTCGCCGAAGCGGCTGAAGTCCACGACCGGGATCGGTGGAATGCCCGAGCCGCCCGTAGCAGCGCCGGCAGCCGGAGCTTCCTTGGCTTTCTGCATCATGGCTTTGACGTACACCTGCACGTCTTCTTTGAGCACACGACCGTGCGGGCCGGTGGCCGACACAGCGTTGAGCTCAACGCCGAACTCACGGGCCAGCTGACGCACGGCAGGGCCGGCGTGAACCTTGGCACCGCTTGGCGCAGGTGCAGGCGCAGCCGCCGGAGCCGGTGCGGCCTCGGCTTTTGCAGCAGGTGCAGGAGCGGCAGCCGCCGGAGCAGCTTCAGCCTTGGCAGCCGGAGCAGCAGCCGGTGCTGGCGCAGCAGCAGGTGCAGCGCCTTGTACTTTGAGCTTGAGGATGAAGTCGCCAGTGCCGACTTCGTCTTCCAGCTTGACCGCGATGCTTTCCACTACGCCGGCAGCCGGCGATGGGATTTCCATGGAGGCCTTGTCGGACTCCAGGGTGATCAGTGACTGGTCGGCTTCGACGGTGTCGCCGACCTTGACCAGCAGCTCGATGATCTTGGCCTTGCCCGACGAGCCGATGTCCGGAACATGAATGTCCTGGACAGTGGCAGCGGCCGGAGCAGCAGCCGGGGCCGCAGGGGCCTCGGCAGCAGCAGGTTTTTCAGCGGCAGGTGCGGGTGCAGCAGCGGCAGCCGGGGCTGGCGCAGGGGCCGCATCAGCGGCGCCTTCGATTTCCAGTTCCAGCAGTTCGTCGCCTTCTTTCAGGCGGTCGCCCAGCTTCACTTTCAGGCTCTTGACCACGCCGGCCTTGGGAGCAGGGATTTCCATGCTCGCCTTGTCCGACTCCAGGGTCAGGATGCTCTGGTCGGCTTCGACGGTGTCGCCGACCTTCACAAACAGCTCGATTACTTCACCTTCACCGCTGCCGATGTCAGGTACGCGAATGAGTTCGCTCACAAAAAATCTCCTCAGCAGTCCAGTGGGTTGCGTTTTTCCGGGTTGATCCCGAACTTGACGATAGCGTCAGCCACCACCTTAGGTTCGATCTCACCACGGTCAGCCAAGGCTTCCAGGGCTGCCAACACCACGAAGTGACGGTCAACTTCGAAGAAGTGACGCAGCTTTTTGCGGCTGTCACTGCGGCCGAAACCGTCGGTGCCCAGGACTTTGAATTCCTTGGACGGGACCCACTGGCGAATCTGTTCAGCAAACAGCTTCATGTAGTCGGTAGAGGCAATGACTGGACCTTTACGGCCGGCCAGGCACTCTTCGACGTAGCTCTTGGCTGGTTTCTGACCTGGGTGCAGGCGGTTGTTGCGCTCGACTGCCAGGCCGTCGCGACGCAGTTCGTTGAAGCTGGTAACGCTCCACACGTCAGCGCCGACGTTGAACTCTTCACGCAGGATCTTCGCCGCTTCACGCACTTCACGCAGGATGGTGCCGGAGCCCATCAGCTGCACGTGGTGCGCCGCTTCCTTGGTGTCTTCTTCGAGCAGGTACATGCCCTTGATGATGCCTTCCTCAACACCGGCCGGCATGGCTGGCTGCTGGTAGGACTCGTTCATCACAGTGATGTAGTAGAAAACGTCCTGCTGCTCTTCGGTCATCTTCTTCATGCCGTCCTGGATGATCACCGCCAGCTCATAGCCGTAGGTTGGATCAAAGGTGCGGCAGTTCGGGATGGTGGCAGCCAGGATGTGGCTGTGACCGTCTTCGTGTTGCAGGCCTTCGCCGTTCAGCGTGGTCCGGCCGGCGGTGCCGCCGATCAGGAAGCCACGGGTACGGCTGTCGCCTGCTGCCCATGCCAGGTCGCCGATACGCTGGAAGCCGAACATCGAGTAGAAGATGTAGAACGGCAGCATCGGCTGGTTGTGGCTGGAGTACGAAGTACCGGCAGCGATGAAGGAGCTCATGGCGCCCGCTTCGTTGATGCCTTCTTCGAGGATCTGGCCCTTCTTGTCTTCCTTGTAGAACATCACCTGGTCTTTATCGACTGGCTCGTAGAGCTGGCCGACGGAGGAGTAGATGCCCAACTGACGGAACATGCCTTCCATACCGAAGGTACGGGCTTCGTCCGGGATGATCGGGACGATGCGCGAACCGATTTCCTTGTCCTTGACCAACTGCGCCAGGATGCGCACGAAAGCCATGGTGGTGGAGATTTCACGGTCGCCCGAGCCGTCCAGGATAGCCTTGAGGGTATCGAGTGGCGGAGTCGGGATGTCGAAAGACTTGGCGCGGCGCTGTGGCACGAAACCGCCCAGTGCAGTGCGACGCTCGCTGAGGTAGCGGGCTTCGGCGCTGTTTGGCTCCGGCTTGAAGAACGGCAGGTTTTCCAGCTCTTCATCCTTGACCGGGATGTCGAAGCGATCGCGGAACAGCTTCAGGCTTTCAACATCAACTTTCTTGGTGTTGTGCGCAGTGTTCTTCGCTTCGCCGGCACCGGTGCCATAACCTTTGATGGTCTTGGCCAGGATGACGGTAGGTTGTTCTTTGTGGTTGACCGCTTCGTGGTACGCCGCGTAGACCTTGTACGGGTCGTGGCCGCCACGGTTGAGTTTCCAGATCTCGTCGTCGGACAGGTCTGCAACCATTGCCTTGAGTTCAGGCGTGTTGAAGAAGTGTTCACGTACGAACGCGCCGTCTTTGGCTTTGTAGTTCTGGTACTCGCCGTCGATGACTTCGTCCATGCGACGTTGCAGGATACCGTCGACGTCCTTGGCCAGCAGTGGGTCCCAGAAACGGCCCCAGATGACTTTGGTCACGTTCCACTGAGCACCGCGGAACACGCCTTCGAGTTCCTGGATGATCTTGCCGTTGCCGCGAACCGGGCCGTCGAGGCGCTGCAGGTTGCAGTTGATGACGAAGATCAGGTTGTCGAGCTTCTCGCGGCCAGCCAGGGAGATAGCGCCCAGGGATTCCGGCTCGTCACACTCGCCGTCGCCCAGGAAGCACCAGACTTTCTGCTTGCCTTCAGGGATGAAGCCACGGGCTTCCAGGTACTTCATGAAGCGTGCCTGGTAGATCGCCTGGATCGGGCCAAGGCCCATGGATACTGTCGGGAACTGCCAGAAATCAGGCATCAGCCAAGGGTGCGGGTACGACGACAGGCCGTTACCGTCCACTTCCTGGCGGAAGTTGTTCATGTGTTCTTCGGTGATGCGGCCTTCCATGAACGCACGGGCATAGACGCCTGGCGAGGTGTGGCCCTGGAAGTAGATCAGGTCGCCGCCGTGTTCGTCGGTCGGGGCCTGAAAGAAGTAGTTGAAGCCGATGTCATACAGGGTTGCGCTGGAAGCGAAGCTGGAGATGTGACCGCCCAGGTCAGAATCTTTCAAGTTCGTGCGCATTACCATCGCCATGGCGTTCCAACGTACCAGCGAGCGAATGCGGCGTTCCATGAACAGGTCGCCAGGCATGCGTGCTTCGTGGGTAACGGGGATGGTGTTGCGGTATGGCGTGGTGATGGCGTAAGGCAATTGCGAGCCGCTGCGGGTCGCGAGTTCGCCCATACGGGTCATCAAATAATGAGCACGGTCTTCGCCTTCTTTGTCGAGAACCGATTCCAGGGCGTCCAGCCATTCCTGGGTTTCGACGGGATCGAGGTCTTGCATGGCTTGCTCCAGGGCGGAAAGGCTACCAGAATCGGTTGCCTGAAGTTTGCGACTGGCCTTGTGGGCAGACGACATAAATTCTTGGATGGCCGAAGGTTGCTTCGGCGTCCTGTAGTTTTACTACAAATCGTCGGCCATTTCAGCCTTTCGAATGTATATACGAGTAGTAAAACTACACAAGACTGAGCGTATGGCTCGGTCTGGCTGGTGAGCATAATCGTTATTGTTGATCATTTGCGAACAAGAAAAGGTGAAAGTTTGATGCTGGCTGCCAAGATGAAATTAATTTCAGCTATTTCTAACCTTTGTTCGACAGTCCTTCACCAAGCGTGGTTCTTGCCTTCACAACCACATGCCTTTCGCGCGCCGATCAAGGATAGACCATGAGCCTTCCAACGCTGGCCGAACTGCCGGCCATTCTCTTGCCTTTTGCCCAGCGGGCCGAGCAGTCATTTCGTGACGCAGTGGCCGCGCTGGACGCCGATCATGGACTTTCTGCGTGGACGCCGCAACGGTGGGCCGACTTTGCCCGGGTGTGCGCCGCCAGTGATTTCGTCATTGAACAGAGTGTTCGTGACCCTTTGATGTTGCTTGAGCTGGTGGCCTGGGGCGAGCTGGACCGCGGCTTTGCGCCCGGTGAGCTGTGCAGTCAGATCGCCGGTGCCGTGCAACAGGCCGAAACAGAAGATGAGTTGGGCCGGGTGCTGCGCCGCCAACGCACGCGTCAGCAAGTGCGCATTATCTGGCGCGACCTGACCCGACAGGCGGACCTGGTGCAAACCTGTCGCGACCTTTCCGACATGGCCGACGCCAGCATCGACCAGGCTTACCAGTGGCTGTACCAGCGCCACTGCGTACAGTTCGGCACGCCCACTGGCCGGCGCAGCGGCGAAGTCCAGCACATGGTCATCCTCGGCATGGGCAAGCTCGGCGCGGTGGAGTTGAACCTGTCGTCGGACATCGACCTGATCTTCGCCTACCCCGAAGGCGGCGAAACGGTCGGCGTGAAGCGCGCCTTGGACAACCAGGAGTTTTTCATTCGGCTTGGTCAAAAACTGATCAAGGCGCTCGACCCGATGACGGTCGATGGTTTTGTGTTCCGTGTCGATATGCGCCTGCGGCCCTATGGTTCGGCCGGTGCGTTGGTGCTCAGCTTCAATGCGCTGGAGCAGTACTACCAGGATCAGGGCCGCGACTGGGAGCGCTACGCCATGATCAAGGCGCGCGTGGTGGCCGGTGATCAGCTTGCCGGTGCGCAGTTGCTGGATATGCTGCGCCCGTTCGTTTACCGCCGTTACCTGGATTTTTCTGCGATTGAAGCATTGCGCACCATGAAACAGCTGATCCAGCAGGAAGTGCGGCGCAAGGGCATGGCCGAGAATATCAAGCTGGGCTCGGGCGGCATCCGCGAGGTGGAATTTATCGCCCAGGCGTTCCAGTTGATCCACGGTGGCCGCGACCTGAGCCTGCAGCAGCGGCCGTTGCTGATGGTGCTCGGCACGCTGGAAGGCCAGGGCTACTTGCCGCCTGCGGTGATCGCCGAACTGCGCAATGGCTATGAATTCCTGCGCTATACCGAGCACGCGATCCAGGCGATTGCCGACCGTCAGACGCAAATGCTGCCGGACAGCCCCGAAGATCAGGCGCGCATTGCCTTTATGCTGGGCTTTGTCGACTGGGCCGCGTTCCATGAGCGCCTGATGTATTGGCGTGGCCGGGTGGACTGGCACTTCCGTCAGGTGATTGCTGATCCTGACGAAGAAGAAGGCGAAGAAAGCGAGCTGGTGGTGGGCGGGGAGTGGTTACCGTTGTGGGAAGAGTCCCAGGACGAAGACGCCGCTTGTCGCCAACTGGCCGAGGGTGGTTTTACTGACGCGTCCAAAGCCCTCAAAGCCCTGGCTGGCCTGCGTGGCAGCCCGCAGTTGCGCGCCATGCAGCGCCTCGGTCGCGAGCGGCTCGACGCCTTTATCCCGCGCCTGCTGGCCCAGGCCGTCGAGCACGCCAACCCGGATCTGGTGCTCGAGCGCGTGCTGCCGCTGGTGGAGGCTGTGGCGCGACGTTCTGCTTACCTGGTGCTGCTGACCGAAAACCCCGACGCCCTGCGCCGCTTGTTGACGCTGTGCGCCGCCAGCCCGTGGATTGCCGAGCAAATCACGCGCTTCCCGCTGCTGCTCGATGAGTTGCTCAACGAAGGCCGCCTGTTCAAGCCACCTTTGGCGCCGGAGCTCGCCGCTGAGCTGCGTGAGCGCCTCACACGCATCCCCGAAGATGACCTTGAACAACAGATGGAGGCCTTGCGTCACTTCAAACTGGCCCACCGCCTGCGTGTAGCCGCTTCGGAAATCGCTGGCAGCCTGCCGTTGATGAAGGTCAGCGACTATTTGACCTGGCTCGCCGAAGCTATCCTCGAACAAGTGCTGGCCCTGGCCTGGCGCCAGACGGTCGCCCGTCATGGCTCACCGCAGCGCGTGGACGGCAGCCTGTGCGACCCGGGGTTCATCATTGTGGGTTACGGGAAAGTCGGCGGCATCGAGCTGGGGCATGGCTCGGACCTTGACCTGGTGTTCATACACGACGGTGATCCCCAGGCCGAGACCGATGGCGCCAAACCCATCGACGGCGCGCAGTTCTTTACGCGTCTGGGCCAGCGGATCATTCACCTGCTCACCACCCAGACCAACTCCGGCCAATTGTATGAAGTGGACATGCGCCTGCGACCTTCCGGCGCCTCCGGTTTGCTGGTCAGCTCGCTTGGGGCGTTTGAGCGCTACCAGGAAAATGAAGCCTGGACTTGGGAACATCAGGCCCTGATCCGCGCGCGGGTGCTGGTGGGCAGTCAGGATGTGGGCCATGCGTTCGAGCAGGTACGCGCTAACGTACTGGGGCGTGAACGTGACTTGGCGAAGCTGCGCCAGGAGGTCAGCGAGATGCGCGCCAAGATGCGCGATAACCTGGGCACCAAGGCGACGGCTGCCGGGACGGGGGCGAACGCCTTCGAGCCGACGACCGTGTTTGACCTCAAGCAAGACGCCGGTGGTATCGTCGATATTGAATTTATGGTGCAATACGCGGCTTTGGCGTGGTCTGCGCAACATCCATCGTTGCTGCGCTATACCGACAATATCCGCATTCTGGAAGGCCTGGAGCAGGTCGGGCTGATGCCCGCTGCCGATGCCCATCTGCTGCGGGAGGTGTACAAGGCCTACCGTTCCGCCGCGCACCGCCAGGCCTTGCAAAACGAGGCCGGCACGGTAGCCGGGGATCAGTTCGCCGACGAACGGCGCCAGGTGATGCGAATCTGGAATGAACTGGGGTTAAGCTGAAACTCGATTAAATGTGGGATGCCAATCTAATGTGGACACACAGCTTTGTGTGGGAGCCGGGCTTGCCCGCGATGCAGACGCCTCGGTTTATCAGTGATACCGAGTTGATGCCTTCGCAGGCAAGCCAGCTCCCACACAAGCCCGCTCTGACACAAAGTGGCTACCGTGACCTACAGTAAATAACGATGCGGGGAGGCATAAGCCTCCCCGCATCGTTTGTGGAAACTACATGAATATTCTGATCGTTGGGCCTAGTTGGGTCGGTGACATGGTGATGGCGCAGACACTGTTCCAGTGCCTCAAGCAACGTCATCCCGACTGCCAAATCGACGTGCTCGCCCCTGAGTGGAGCCGGCCGATCCTCGAGCGCATGCCCGAAGTGCGCACGGCCTTGAGCTTCCCGCTCGGCCATGGCGTCCTTGAATTGGCGACGCGCCGACGCATCGGTAAATCCATGGTCGGCCAGTACGACCAGGCGATTTTGCTGCCCAACTCGCTCAAGTCGGCGTTGGTGCCGTACTTTGCCGGCATCCCCAAGCGTACCGGCTGGCGCGGCGAGTTTCGCTACGTGTTGCTTAATGACGTGCGCACCCTCGACAAGGCGCGCTACCCGCTGATGATCGAACGTTTCATGGCGCTGGCCTACGAGCCCGGCGCCGAGTTGCCCACGCCGTACCCGCGCCCGAGCCTGCAGATCGATCCGGTGAGCCGTGACGCGGCGCTGGCCAAGTTCGGCCTGGCGCTTGACCGTCCAGTGCTGGCGCTGTGCCCCGGCGCCGAGTTTGGCGAGTCCAAGCGCTGGCCGTCGGAGCATTACGCCAAAGTCGCCGAGATGAAGATTCGCGAAGGCTGGCAGGTGTGGCTGTTTGGTTCGAAGAAGGATCACCCGGTCGGCGAAGACATTCGCCAGCGCCTGATCCCCGGCCTGCGTGAAGAAGCGGTGAACCTCAGTGGTGACACGTCGCTGGCCGAGGCTATCGATTTACTCTCCTGCGCCGATTCGGTGGTGTCCAACGACTCCGGCCTGATGCACGTGGCGGCCGCGCTGAACCGCCCCTTGGTGGCGGTGTATGGCTCGACGTCGCCCGGTTTCACCCCGCCTTTGGCTGACAAGGTTGAGGTGGTGCGCCTGGGCCTGGATTGCAGCCCGTGTTTTGAGCGTACCTGCCGTTTTGGCCATTACAACTGCATGCGTCAGTTGCTGCCGCAGCCGGTGAATGAAGCCTTGCAGCGGTTGCAGGGTTCCGCGGTCGAGGTTCGCTAGTTTGCGCGTATTGGTAGTCAAGACCTCATCCTTGGGCGATGTGATCCACGCCTTGCCGGCACTGACCGACGCGGCGCGGGCGATCCCTGGCATCCGCTTTGACTGGGTGGTGGAAGAAGGCTTTGCCGAGATTCCCACCTGGCACCCAGCCGTGGACAAAGTGATCCCGGTGGCGATTCGTCGCTGGCGCAAGAACATCTGGCAAACCATCAAGAGCGGCGAATGGCGGCGCTTCAAGCAGAGCGTGCAGTCGACCAAATACGATTTGGTGATCGATGCCCAGGGGCTGCTCAAAAGCGCCTGGCTAACGCGCTATGTACGCGCGCCGGTGGCCGGTTTTGATAAGAATTCTGCCCGTGAACCGATGGCTGCGCGTTTCTACTCGCGCCGGCTGGCCGTGGCCCGTGGGCAGCATGCAGTAGAACGCTTGCGCCAGCTGTTCGCCGTGGCGTTGGGTTATGACTTGCCCAAAGGCCTGGGCGATTACGGCCTGAGTGTCGACAAGCTGCTCGGCCTGCCGCCGAAAAAACCCTTCGTACTGCTGCTGCATGGCACCACCTGGGACACCAAGCACTGGCCCGAAGCCTACTGGCGTGAGCTGGCCGAACGCATGGGCCGCCTGGGTGTGGACGTGAAATTGCCATGGGGCAATGCCGCCGAAAAGGCCCGCGCCGAGCGTCTGGCCCAAGGCCTGCAAAACGCCGAAGTGCTGCCCAAACTCAACCTGGCCGGCGTCGCCCGTGTGCTGGCCGGTGCCCGCGCCTGTGTGGCGGTGGACACGGGGCTGGGCCACTTGGCCGCCGCGCTGGACGTGCCGACTATCTCCCTGTTCGGCCCCACCAACCCGGGCCTGACGGGCGCCTACGGCAAAGGCCAGATTCACCTGGCCAGCGATTTCCCATGCGCACCGTGCCTGCAAAAAACCTGTACCTATCAACCGACGGCCGACGACCTGCGTCGGTTCGACATCAAGCGCGAGTCACCCCTGTGCTTCACGCGCTTGAACCCTGAGCGTGTGGCAAGCCGGCTGAGCACGTTGTTATTGGCTGAGGAGCTGCACTGATGCAACTGGCTTTTGTTTTGTACAAATATTTCCCCTTCGGTGGCCTGCAGCGCGACTTCATGCGCATCGCCCTGGAGTGCCAGCAGCGCGGCCATACGATCCGGGTCTACACGCTGATCTGGGAAGGCGACATTCCGCCCGGCTTTGAAGTGCTGGTGGCGCCGGTCAAGGCGTTCTTCAACCATCGGCGCAACGAGAAACTGTTGGCCTGGATGGACGCTGACCTGGCCAAGCGCCCGGTGGACCGTTTGATCGGCTTCAACAAAATGCCCGGCCTGGACGTTTACTACGCCGCCGACGGCTGCTTTGAAGACAAGGCGCAAAACCTGCGTCACTCGCTGTACAAAAGCTTTGGCCGTTACAAGCACTTTGCCGAGTACGAACGTGCGGTGTTCGCCAAAGACGCCAAGACCGAAGTGTTGATGATCTCCGAAGTGCAGCAACCGCTGTTCATCAAGCATTACGACACGCCGCTGGAGCGCTTCCACCTGCTGCCGCCGGGCATTGCCCAGGACCGCCGCGCGCCGCCAAATGCGGCCGAAATCCGCGAAGGTTTCCGCAAGGAGTTCAACCTGCGCGACGACGAGTTGCTGCTGGTACAAATCGGTTCCGGCTTCAAGACCAAGGGCGTCGACCGCAGCCTCAAGGCCGTGGCCGCGCTACCGACCGAGCTTAAAAAACGTACGCGCCTGTTTGTAATCGGCCAGGACGACCCCAAAGTATTCCAGTTGCAGAGCGCCACGTTGGGGCTGGGCGATAACGTGCAGTTCCTCAAGGGCCGCAGCGATATCCCGCGTTTCCTGCTGGGCGCCGACCTGTTGATTCACCCGGCGTACAACGAAAATACCGGTACCGTGTTGCTCGAAGCCCTGGTGGCCGGGTTGCCGGTGCTGGTCTCGGCGGTGTGTGGGTATGCCCACTACATTGGCGAAGCCGACAGCGGGCTGGTGCTGGATGAGCCGTTTGAACAAGCGCAGCTCAACCAGTACCTCACGCACATGCTTACCGACACTGCACAGCGCGCGGCCTGGGGCCGCAATGGTTTGGCCTTCGCCGAGACGGCCGACCTCTACAGCATGCCGCAGCACGCGGCAGATGTGATTCTGGCGGAGCCGAAACGATGAAGTTGATTCTTGCCGAACCGTTCAAGACCTTATGGGCCGGGCGTGACGCCTTTGCCGAAGTCGAGAAACTGCAAGGCCAGGTATTTCGTGAACTGGCGGCGCGTCGCACCTTGCGTACCGAGGTGGAGGGCCGCCCGTATTTCGTGAAAATCCACCGTGGCATCGGTTGGGGCGAGATCTTCAAGAACCTGATCACCGCCAAGCTGCCGGTGCTGGGTGCCGGCCTGGAATGGTCGGCCATCCACCGCTTGCAGGAACTGGGTGTGCCGACCATGACCGGCGTGGCCTTCGGTGAAAAAGGCAGCAACCCGGCCGACCAGCACTCGTTCATCATCACCGAAGAACTGGCCCCGACCATCAGCCTGGAAGACCTGACCGTCAACTGGGTGGCCGAGCCGCCGGCACCGGCATTGCGCCATGCGCTCACCGCTGAACTGGCGCGCATGGTCGGCGACATGCACCGTGGCGGCGTCAATCACCGCGACTGCTACCTGTGCCACTTCCTGCTGGATACGTCCCGGCCGATCGATGCGCGCACCATCAAGCTTTCAGTGATCGACCTGCACCGTGCCCAATTGCGTGCCCATCTGCCGCTGCGCTGGCGCGACAAGGACTTGTCCGCGCTGTACTACTCGGCGCTGGACATCGGCCTGACTCAGCGCGACAAACTGCGCTTTCTCAAAGGCTACTTCCGACAGCCGCTGCGCCAGATCCTGGCCGAGCAGTCGGCGTCCCTGAGCCTGTTGCAGCGCAAGGCAGACAAGCTGTATGCGCGCAAGCAACGCCTGGGGGATGCGATCTGATGGCGGGTTGGAACCTGGAACCTGCTTACGCCGCCCTGGCGGATGATTTCGGCAGCCTGGAGGCGGTGTTTGCCTTGCAGGGTGAGCGACTGACGCGCGACCCCTTGTCGGAAGTGATTCGGGTGGAGCGTGGCGGGGTCAATTACTACGTCAAACGCTACGTAGGCGCCGGCAAAGGCCTGCGCCGTTACCTGGGAAAACCTCGGGTAAAGTCCGAATGGCAGAACCTCAAGCGCTTCGCCAAGTGGGGGATTCCCACCGCCGACGTGGTGGCCTGGGGCCTTGAGCGCAAGGGTTTGGCCTATGCGCGCGGGGCGATGATTACCCGCGAGCTGCCCAAGACCGAAGACCTGTCGGTGCTGGCCGATCGTAACGATCCGTGCTTGAAAGACCCCCAGTGGGTCAACGTGATCAGCCGTCAGCTCGCCGAATACACGCGCACGATGCACGAACACCGCTTTACCCATAACGACTTGAAGTGGCGCAACCTGCTGGTTGACGATAACCGTACGCTGTACCTGATCGATTGCCCGAACGGCGATTTCTGGCGCGGTTTCTGGCTCAAGTACCGTATTACCAAGGACCTGGCCTGCCTGGATAAAGTCGCCAAGTATCACTTGTCGGCCACCCAGCGCCTGCGTTTCTACATGCAATACCGCCAACGTACGCACCTGACGGCTTCGGACAAACAGCGAATCCGTCACGTGGTGAAGTTTTTCGAGGGGCGCGAATGACTGATTTCCTGGCGGCCGATGATCGCGCATTGCTTGCGCGCCACGGCCTGGCTGACTTCGATGCGCTGTGGGCCAGGCAACTGGACGCGGTGGATGAACCCAATACCAGCGACGGCGGCTGGAGCAGCGTGTTTCGCCTGGAGCTTGATGGCCAGGGTTACTACCTCAAGCGCCAGAGCAACTACCTGACGCGCACGCTCAGCAAGCCGTTTGGCGAGCCGACGTTTGCCCGCGAGTTCCGTAATATCAGCCGCTACCGGAAGCTGGGCATTCCGGCGTTGCAGGCGGCGTTTTTCGGTGAGCGCAAGGTTGAAGGCGAGCGCCGCGCGATGTTGCTGACCCGAGCCCTGGATGGCTGGAATGACCTGGATTCACTGCTCGAACAATGGCCGCAGCTGAGTGACGACCAGCACCGTGCGATCTTGCTGGCCTGTGGTCAGCTGGCGCGCCACCTGCACAGCGTAGGGCAAGTGCATGGCTGTTTTTACCCCAAGCATATTTTCCTGCAACCGCTCGGAGACGGTTATGCCGCGCAGTTGATCGACCTGGAGAAAACCCGCCCGCTGCTGTTTGGCCGGCGTGATCGGGTCAAGGACCTGGAGCCATTGCTGCGCCGTGCGCCGCAATGGTCGGACGCGCAAGTGCGGCAGCTGCTGGCAGCGTATCTGGACCAGCCTGAAGACAGCGCGCTGGTGGGCGCCTGGTTCGAGCGCCTGACGGCCCGGCGCAGTCACAAGGAGAAGCGCTGATGCGCTTGTCCGAACTGAAAAAAGCCGGCCGCACGCCTGAGCTGCCGCTGACCCTCGAGTTGGCCGACGCCGCAGGCACCGGCCAGCTTCAACTGCTTAACCTGTTGCGCGTGTTGCCGGGCGAACGCTACGTGGGCGCCGCCGTCTGGCGCGGCCGCCCGGTGTTGGCCAAATTGCTGGTGGGCAGCAAGGCGGCGCGGCATTTTCAGCGCGAACTCAGCGGCGTGCGCCTGCTGGCCGAGCAGGGCCTGACCACGCCACAGTTGCTGGCCGATGGCTTGCAGGAAGGCGAGGGCGGCTGGCTGCTGTTTGAATTTATCGAAGGCGCCGAAAGCCTTGCCGATGCCTGGCAGGCGGTCGAAGGGTTGCCGCCTTTGGCGGACGAGCAAACGGCTGTGCTCGCAGAGGCGTTGGGCGCAATTGCGCAGATGCACGCCAAAGGCCTGTGGCAAGAAGACCTGCACCTGGACAACCTGCTGCGCCAGGACGGCAAGCTGTACCTGATCGACGGCGCCGGGATTCGTGTTGAAGCGGCGGGCAAGCCGTTGTCGCGCAACCGGGTGCTGGAAAACCTTGGCGTGTTCTTCGCCCAGTTGCCGAAAAACCTCGAGCCGTTCACCGAAGAGTTGCTGGTGTACTACCTGCTGGGCAACGGCGAGCACGCCTTGCCGCTGCAAGCCCTGGAAAAACAGGTGCGCAAGGTCAGCGTCTGGCGCTTGAAAGACTTTTTGAACAAGGTCGGCCGTGAATGCACGCTGTTCAGCGTGGTGCGTGGCGCCTTTGCTTTGCGTGCGATTCGTCGTGAGGAAGAGGCGGCGATGCTGCCGGTGCTGGAGCAGGCCGACGCGCTGCTCGACCAAGGCCATTTGTACAAAACCGGTGGTGCGGCCACCGTCGCCAAGGTCGAAGCGGGCGGGCGGCCACTGGTGATCAAGCGCTATAACATCAAGGGGTTTGCCCATTGGCTCAAGCGCTTCTGGCGCCCCAGCCGGGCCTGGCATTCGTGGCGCGAGGGCAACCGCCTGGCGTTCCTTGGCATCGCCACGCCCAAGCCGCTGGCGGTGTTGGAAAAACGCTTTTTGTGGCTGCGCAGCCGGGCTTACCTGGTGACTGAATACCTGCCGGGGCCGGACATCATCGAGCGTTTTGCGCCGTATGTTGAGAAAGGCGATGCGCCCGAGAATGAACTGCTGGCCCTGGACCACTTGTTCGCCGAGCTGATCCGCGAGCGCATCAGCCATGGTGATTTCAAGGGCCATAACCTGTTCTGGGCCGAGGATCGCTGGGCGTTGATCGACCTGGACGCCATGTGTCAGCACAGCTCGGTCGCAAGCTTCGCGCCGGCGTTCGCCAAGGACCGCGCGCGGTTTATGCGTAACTGGCCTGAGAGCAGTGCGCTGTACCAGCTTATAGATCAGCGTTTGCCCAAACAGGTGCAATGATCGTTCCCACGCTCAGCGTGGGAATGCCGCCCCGGACGCTCTGCGTCCCGCTCCTCAAGCCACGTGCAAGGTGACGCGGAGCGTCACGGGATGCATTCCCACGCGGAGCGTGGGAACGATCAGTCCGATACTCAGAACTGGTATTCAGCCCCGGCCCCCGCATACCACGACCTTCCCGGCGCCGCCTCGTAGTAACGGAAGTTGCCGTCCCCAACAATTACCGAACCGACATACTGGCGATCCAGCAAGTTATCCAGGCGCACCGTCTGGTGAAAGGTCCAGTGCTCCACCTTTTGTTCGAAGCGCGCCCGCCAGTTGAACACGCTGTAGCCCGGCGCGGCGCGTTGCTGGTTGGTGTCTTCGACGTAAACCTTGCTGCGGTACATGCCTTCGAGGGCGGTGCTGACCCAGTCGCGGGGTTTCCAGTTCAGCTCGGCGAAGAGCGTGGTTTGCGGTACGCCGGGCAGGTAGTTGCCTTTGTCCACAGGCTTGCCGCCGCCCATGAAAGCGCTGTCATAGGTGGCTTGCAGGCGGGTATAGGCGAGGTTGGTGCTCCATTGTTCCGAGAGCTGGCTTTCGATGCCCAGTTCGAAGCCTCGGCGCAAGGTGCGGCCGGCGTTCTGGTAGGTAGTACGGCCGTCCTTGGATGACAGCACCACCAGTTCGTCGTCAGTGGTGATTTGAAACAGGGCCGCGTTGACACGCGTGTCCTGGCCTATCTTTGCCTTCAAGCCGACTTCAAATTGTTTGCTGACTGACGGCTTCAAGGCGAAGTTGAAGCCATTTGAAGTGGTCGAATACGCCGACTCGGCCTGGGTCGGGGTTTCGAAGCCTTTGCCCGCGCTCACATAGCCATGCAGGTCCGGCGTGAAGGCGTACATCACGCTGACCGAAGGCGTGTTCTTCTGGTAGGTCTTGCTGCCACTGTCATTGCCGTCGCTTGTGAAGTGGTCGTCCACCTCCATTTTCATGCTGCTGTGGCGCAGGCCGGCTTGCAGGGTCCAGTCGCCCAGCAGCCAGTTGGCTTGCACGAACGGGTCGATGCTGGTGGCGGTGTCGAGTTCGTCACGGCCCAGGGCGCCTTTGACACCGTGCACGCCGTCCAGGGTGTTGGAATAACCTTGGCGGTCATCCTGGCTGCGGTCGTAATCGAGGCCGGTGATCAGGGTCAGCTCGCCGGGGGCGCTGGTGATCGGTTGCAGCCAATGCACCGAGCCGCCGTAGAATTTACGGTCGAAGTCCACCACGCCGCCGCGCTTGTCAGAGGCGGTGCCGCCTGGAATCGACAGGTACTGAATCACGCTCCTGCGGCCGGTGTACGCATTCACCTGCAGCGTGGCATCGCCGATGTAGCGTTCGTAATTCAGGCCCAACTGCTGATGATCGATGCTTTTTCGCGTGTTGTACTGCAGTGCAGCCGGCGCTACCGAGCGCGGATCGGCCTTGTAGGCTGCCCAGCTTTGCCCAAGCGGATCCTGTGTGCCGTTTTGCTCCAGGCTGCTATAGATCAGCGCCAACTTGCTGTCTTCGTCCGGCTGGAAGTTGAGCTTGGCGAAGGTCTGGTCACGACGGGCGCTGCTGTGGTCGCGGTAGCCATCGGTGTCCATGCGTGAAGCGTCGAGCACAAAACCTGCGCCGTTCGCCGCGCCTTCGGCGGTGAGGTGGTTTTTGCTCATGCCGTCGCTGCCCACCAGGGTTTCGGCGCCGATGCGCGGCGGGCCTTCGCCGTCGCGGGAAAACATCTGGATCACGCCGCCGGCATTGCTGCCATACAAGGTGGCGGCCGGGCCGCGCAGCACTTCAATGCGCTCGGCGGTGTCGAGGTTGAAGGTGGCCGCCTGGCCCTGGCCGTCCGGAGTGCTGGCCGGGATGCCGTCGGCGATCAACTTGAGGCCGCGTACGCCAAACGCCGAGCGCGCGCCGAAGCCGCGCGAGGAGATCTGCAGGTCCTGAGCATAGTTCTGGCGGTTTTGTACCACCAGGCCCGGTACGCGCGACAGGGCTTCGGAGGCGTTGATGCCGAGTTGGCCGTCGCTGATTTGCGCGTGGCTGATGCTGTCCACCGAGTACGGCAGGTCGAAAGTCGGGCTGGCGCTGCGCGAGCCGGTGACCACGCTGGGGTCGAGGACCAAAGTGGCATCGTCGGCCAGGACGGTGCTGCTCAAGCCGAGCAGCAGCAGGGCAAGGGGAACGGGTGGGGGTGTATTCATCGGGAAGCCGGATCAGTGGCGCGACGCAAGGGATAGACGTCGGCGCAAGAAAAGCGCGAGTTTAACGGCTCCCTCCTGCTTTTGCCGAAGAAGAAGACTCCTACGCCGTTTTGAGCTTCGAGTTATCTGTCAGTCGCCGGCCATAATGGTAGGTTCTCGCCTTTCCAACGATTAGAGGCAACCATGAAAGGCAAAAAAGCGAGCCTGTGGGTCTTGATAGGCGGGTTTCTGGTTCTGGGCGGCTGCGGCACCGTGACCACGGCGTTCCGTGAGGATGGCGACACGGTTCGAACGCTCAAGGCGAAAAAAACCTATTGTCAGTCTGTTCCGCGTATCTACAGCGGGGTGGTCTATGACCTCTGCGTACTGCATGGGCCGCCGAATTCCGCAAGCGGGATCGCGTTGAACGACGTGCCATGGGCTTTTATCGATGTGCCTCTCTCCGCTGTTCTGGATACGCTCATCTTGCCCTACACGATCTACCAGCAAAATGTCGATGGCAGCATTGAGCTTCGCTAGTCCCTCGCAGCTAACAGCTTCCTGGCTCTTTTACGCTATAATCCCGCCCTTTAGCTGTTTCTCGCTCAGGCGGGAGGCACACTTTTTTCAGGCGCAACCCGCCTGCATGCAGACTAAAAGAGGCTAGACCCCAGTGGCATTGACGATTCTTGGCCTGTCCGGCGCCCTTAGCCATGATCCTTCCGCAGCGCTGTATATCGACGGCAAGCTGATCGCGGCCGCCGAAGAAGAGCGCTTCGTACGCGACAAACATGCAAAGAACCGCATGCCCTACGAATCGGCGAAGTTCTGCCTGGAACAAGCCGGCATCAAGCCTTCCGACGTTGACGTGGTGGCGATCCCGTTCGCCCCGATCAGCCTGTTCGGCGAGGCGCGCTGGCACTACGCCAAGCGTTACTGGTACGCCCCGGACCGCGCCCTTGACGCGATCCTGATGGGCAACCGTCGCTACAAGCGCTATCGCAACAAGATCGTCTGGTGCCTGGAGCAGTTGGGCTTCGATCCGAAGAAAATCAAGATCGAACCGGTTGAACACCACCTGGCCCACGCTTCCAGCGCCTACCACTGCTCGGGTTTCCAGGAAAAAACCGCGATCCTGGGCATCGACGGTAAAGGTGAGTACGCCACCACGTTCTTTGGCTATGGCGAAAACGGCAAGATCCACAAGATCAAGGAATTCTACGACCCGGACTCCCTGGGCGGCCTGTATGGCGCGATCACCGAGTTCCTCGGTTTCGAGATGCTTGACGGCGAGTTCAAGGTCATGGGCATGGCGCCGTATGGCGACGCCAGCAAATACGATTTCTCGCGCCTGGCCTCATTTGAAAACGGCGAGTTGGTGATCAACACCGACTACGCCAACGTCATCGGCCTGCGTCGTTATAAAGAGAAGGGCAAGGGTTTCTACTTCTCGCCAAAACTGATCGAGTGGCTGGGTCCAAAGCGCGAAGGCGACATCGCCGACGAGCCGTACATCCACTACGCAGCCAGCATGCAGGCGCTGTTCGAGAAGCTGGCCTTGCAGATGATCGACCATTACCTGGGCGACATCCTCAAGGACACCGGCAAGCTGGCGTTCGCCGGTGGTTGCGCGCTGAACGTCAAGCTGAACCAGAAGATCATTGCCCGCGATGACGTTAAAGAGCTGTTCGTGCAGCCGGCGTCCGGCGATGCCGGCACCGCGGTTGGCGCGGCGGCCTATGTGTCCCACGCCCGTGGCGTGCCGGTGGAGAAGATGGAACACGTCTATCTCGGCCCGTCCTACAGCAATGAAGACGTGATTGCCGCGTGCGCCAAACACGAAAGCAAGCCGGTGTGGCGCAAGATCGAAAACATGCCCAAGCGCATCGCCAAGATCATGGTCGACGGCAACCCGGTGGCCTGGTTCCAGGGCCGCATGGAGTTCGGCCCGCGTGCGTTGGGCGGTCGTTCGATCATCGGTTGCCCAAGCGCGACCGGCGTGGCCGACCGCATCAACCACCAGATCAAGTTCCGCGAGCGCTGGAGGCCTTTCTGCCCGTCGATGCTCGACACCGTGGCCCCACAGATGATCAAGGTCGATCACCCGGCGCCGTTCATGACCTTCACCTTTGAAGTGTCCGAAGAGTGGAAAACCCGCGTACCGGAAGTGGTCCATGAAGATGGCACCTCCCGCGCCCAGGTGCTCAAGCGCGAATACAACCCGCGTTACTACGACATGATGAAAGAGCTGGAAGTATTGACCGGCAACGGCGTGTCGCTGAACACCTCGCTCAACCGCCGTGGCGAAGCGATGATCTGCTCGCCAACCGACGCGCTGAACATGTTCTTCGGCTCCGACCTGCAGTACCTGATCATGGAAGACATCCTGGTCGTCAAAGACGGCGTGGACCCTTATGACTCGGTCGGCTGAGCGCCACGTCCTGCAGTTCTGCCACGGCTATGACGGGCCGTTCCTGGACTGCGCGCGGCAGTACGCCAGCCTGTTCGCAGGCACAGGCTACAAGGTGACCACGGTGTTTCTCACCGGGGTCGCCGACCCCGATGTGGCCGCCGGTTGCGCCTCTGATGAAGTGCTGTTCATGGAGTTCAGCTCCAAGGCCATTCGTGGCCTCAAGCTGGGCGCCATCCGTGAATTGCGCAAAATCGCCGCGTCGCGCAACTTCAGTTTCTGTATTGCCCACCGCTTCAAGCCGATCTACATCGCCTTGCTCGGTACGCGCCTGCCAGTGATCGGCGTACATCACGCTTTTGGTGATTATCAGCGCCGCAGCCGCAAGCTGTTTGCCTCGATTTTCAGCAAGCGCCTGAGCCTGCTCGGTGTATCTGACGCGGTGCGTGATGATATGCGCCGCTGCCTGCCGGCCTGGCCGGCGGCACGTATCCAGACCTTGTATAACCGCATCGATGTCCAGGCCATGCAAGCGTTGCAGGTGTCGGCCGATGAGGCGCGCGATGCCTTGGGGCTGTCGCCGGATGAGTGGGTGGTCGGCAACGTCGGCCGCCTGCACCCGGACAAGGACCAAGCCACCTTGCTCAAAGGCTTTGCCTTGGCCTTGCCGCATTTGCCGGCGCAGAGCCGGTTGGCGATCCTCGGCACCGGCCGCCTGGAGCAAGACCTTAAGTCTCTGGCGCGCGAACTGGGCATTGCCGAGCAGGTGCTGTTCCTCGGCCAGGTGCCGGATGCGCGCCGGTATTTCCGTGCATTCGACGTCTTTGCCCTGAGCTCCGACCATGAGCCGTTCGGCATGGTGCTGCTGGAGGCCATGGCCGCTGGCGTGCCGCTGCTCGCCACGTCTTGCGGCGGCGCCAAGGAAGTGGTTGAAGGCGTGGGCATCCTGTTTCCGTTTGGCGATGCCGAGCACTTGGGGCAGGGCCTTCGGCATTTGGCCGCGATGGATCGTCAGCAGCACCAGCAGTGCGCCGAGATGATGCTTGAGCGCCTGCACCAACGGTTTTCGGATCAGGCCGTGCGCGATACCTTCTGGCAGTTGCCTGCTGTCACCGAACTGACCGCGAGGGCTTGATGCTCAATCGATTCCAAGGCTTTCGCGAGCGCGGTTGGTCGGTCGTTGACGCGCCGACCTACAGCGACGCCTGGCAGCGTTTTGGCGGCAGTGTCGCCACCCATCCGCAGGTGGTCGAGCGTCTGGCCGGGCTGGCCGAAATTCCGGTGCGCTATTTGGCCTGGGAGCAAAGCGGTGAGCTTAAAGCGTGTATTGCGACCTGGGGGCGCGACCTGGCGTTGTCCAAAGACGTGCTCAAGCGCAATGGTAAAAAAGGCTTGTTCGACCTCGGCAACGCCGAGTTGATCCTGCCCGCCGCTGCCGATGCCCAGGCGCCGCTGCGCCATCGCGCGCGTTACCTGTCGGCCCTGAATGAAGGCCGCTTTGCCGGCATCAAACTCCAGGCCGAACAGTTGGCCATGGCGCGCACGCCTGAAGAACTGTCGAAAAAGTTTCGCTATAACCAGCGCCGTGAATTGCGCCTGCTGGAAGAGGCGGGCGGTGTGGTGCGGCCGGTGCAGGACTTCTCCAGCGCCGAGCTGGCGGCGATCTACTGCGACCTGTTCCAGCGCCGCTGGGGCTTCGCGGCCACCGGTGCCGCGCATATGGCGCAGGTGATCGAGCTGCTGCGTGAGTGGCTGATCGGTTCGGTGATTTTTCTTAACGATGCGCCGATTGCTGTGCAATTGGTGTATCGCGTTGAAGCGCCGCAGTGGGTCAGCGTCGAGTACATCAATGGCGGCGTAGACCCCGAAACCCGCGCGTTCAGCCCCGGCAGCGTGCTGAGCTTCCTCAATACGCAAAGTGCCTGGGAACAGGCGCGGGAAGTCGGCAAGCCGTTGCGCTTTTCGTTCGGTCGCGCCGACCGCGAATACAAGGACCGTTGGTGCAACCCCGTGCCGGTGTTCACCGTATGAGTACTTCGACCAGCCGCAAGCAGGCGTTGCTCAAGCGCCATCGCCGCAATAAGCGCATCGGGCTGCTGGTCAGCCTGTTGGTACTGATTGCGGTGGGTGTGCTGGTGGCCTGGTGGTTGCCGCTGCTGTTGGCGGTGCTGGCCTGGGTGGCCCATGAAGCCTGGTTTGCCGACCATCTGTTTTACTCGCCCAAGGACGACTATCAGTATCAATTTGCCGCCGATACCGAACAGCCCAAGGTGACGTTGGACAAGGGCCGGCTGGTGCTGGGCCAGACGCTGGAGCTGGCGGGTGATGAGACCTTGATCCTCGCACTGCGGCTCAAGAGCAACCTGCTGGGGCGGTTTATCGATCCCTATGTTGCGTTGCCGGGCGGCGACCGCCAAGTGTTCGAACGCGGCGTCAACGGCCTGCGCTACCTCAATCTCACGGGTCAGGCGCAAGCCTTGCTGGCTGGGCAGTTGCTGTTGCGTGGCCGGTTTTGCCGGGTACAGGGTGAGCCTGTGCTGTCGGTGTTCCGCCAGCCGGATGTGCGTCAGCAGCGGGTGATGGTGATTGCGCCGCATGCCGACGATGCCGAACTGGCCGCCTTTGGCCTGTACAGCCAGGCAGCACAGCCCTGGATCGTGACACTGACCGCCGGGGAGATCGAAGCCGAGCATTATCAGCACATGGGCCTGGGCAAGCCTGAAGCGGCGCGCCTCAAGGGCCGGCTGCGGGCCTGGGACAGTATCGCCGTGCCGCGCTGGGCGGGCGTGGCACAAGAGCACTGCGTTCAGCTCGGGTATTTTTGCCTGCAGTTGGCGGCGATGAAGGCCGAGCCTGCGCGTGCCATAGCGTCGCGGGAAGCCGAGTTGAGCGATATTCGCCTGTTTCGCCAGTTCAACTCGTTCCCGCTGCCCGCCGACGCCGATGGCCAGCCGACCTGGAACAACCTGCTGGCGGACCTGCGTGCCGTGCTGTTGATGGCACGTCCTGAGGTCATTGTGCTGCCGCATCCGGTGATCGATCCGCACCCTGACCATATCTGCGCTCAGCAAGCTGTATTGGAAGCCTTGCAGGGCCTGGAATGGCAGCCGACGACCTTGCTCGGTTACGCCAACCATCTGCATGACAACGACCGCTGGCCGATGGGGGATTCGGGCAATAGTGTCGCTTTGCCGCCATGCTTCGACTCCACTTACATTTTGCAACCATATTGCATGCCAGTATCGGAGGAGCGGCAGTGTGAAAAGGCCATGTCGCTGGGCATGATGCATGACTTGCAACCGCAGATGCCGTTCAAGCGGCGGGTGCGGCGAGTCATACAGCGTCTGCTGGCGGGGAGGGCCGTCTCACCGTGGGGTGAGAACGAGTTTTTCCGCAAGGCCATTCGGCGTCATGAACTCTTTTGGTTCATCAAGCACAAGTAACGTTAAGCAACGTGGTGGCGCGCAGCGCGCCTCAGTACCAAATGACAGTGAGTCCCCCTTGAGCAATTCGTGCCCCCGCATCCTTTTCATTATTCCTTACTTTGGCCGCTGGCCATTCTGGATGCCGTTTTTTCTCGAAAGCTGCCGTCACAACGCGGACATCGACTGGTTGCTGTTCAGCGACTGCCCGATGCCGGCCAATGTGCCGGACAATGTCCGCATCGAAAGCATCACCTATGCCGATTACTGCGCGCTGGTTTCCCAGCGGCTGTACATCAATTTTGCACCCCTGGCGCCGTACAAGCTGTGCGACATCAAGCCGGCGTTGGGGCATATCCACGCTGATCGCCTCACCGGTTACGATTTCTGGGCGTTTGGCGATCTGGACCTGATCTACGGCAACCTGCGCGAGTATTTCACCGCCGAGCGGTTGGCCAGCCATGACTTGTTTTCAACTCATGAACGACGAGTCGCCGGCCATTTGTGCCTGATGCGTAACACGCCCAGGAAGCGGCATGCGTTCATGCACATCAAGGATTGGGAAGCGCGTTTTACCGATCAGGCGCATCATGCGCTGGATGAAGGCGCATTCAGTCGAATTTTCCTGTGGCGCAAGAACTTCCCGAAGCCGTTGTTTGAGCTGGTCGGCAAGTTCAACCCATGGCGTCGGCGCAGTGAGTTCACCGAGGCGTTCAGTACGCCCGGTGGTGTGATCAAATGGCACGACGGCAGTGATCGCTTCCCGCATCAGTGGTTCTGGAACAAGGGCCGCCTGACTAACGACAGGGATGGTGAGCGGGAATTTCCGTATTTCCATTTTGTCTGCTGGAAGCGTAATCAGTGGCCGTTGCTACCGGAGCCTGACGCCGAATACGTCGAGACGCTGGCGGCTGAAACAACCTGGGTGGTTGATGCCACAGGTTTCCATCGAGGAGAGTTATGAGTCGGCGTTTCAAGGTCCTGCAACTGCAGCCTGACTACAATGTTAAATCCCATGACTTTGCCGACCTGGCCGAGCAGATCGTCAAGGCATTGCCCGCCGAGCGCTATGAGGTCACCGCCGCGTTCCTGCGTGGCAAGCCAGCGCCTGGGGAACCGGTCAGCCGGGCTGCCAAGTCGGTCTACTTCGAGTTTTCCGACAAGTCACTCAAAGGCTTGCGACTGCGCGCCATGTGGCAGTTGTATAAGTTCTGCCGCCGCGAACAGTTCGACGTGGTGGTGTGCAACCGCTTCAAGCCGGTCAACATGATGTTGCAGCTCAACCGTTGGTTGAAGATCCCGTTGTGCATCGGCATCTCCCACGGTTTTGGCGAGTATGACCGTCTCTACCGCCGCAAGCAGGCGCAGCGCTGGATCGACGCGCACTGGCGCTTTGTCGGCGTGTCGCCGGCGGTCAAGCAGTACCTGCTCGATTGCCAGTGCGGGTTTACCGACCAGAATACCTACGCGATTACCAACGCCATCGACATCGAGCAGGCCGAAGGCTTGCAGCATTCACGCACGCGTGCGCGCGAGTTGCTGGGCATCGACCCTTCGGTGCGCTTGATCGGCGCCTTGGGCCGGCTGGTGCCGGTCAAGGGCCACACCTATTTGTTGCAGGCGTTTGCGGCGCTGAAAGATAAATACCCCACCGCGCAACTGGCCATCATTGGCGCCGGGCGCGAAGAGGCCAACCTGGCCGCGCAAATCCAGAACCTTGGCCTGGATGGACGCGTGCACCTGTTGGGCTTCAAGGAAAATGCCCTGCAATACGTGCGTGCCTTTGACATCTGGGCAATGCCTTCGCTCGCAGAAGGCCTGGGCCTGGCACTGCTGGAAGGCATGAGCGGTCGCCTGCCGGTGATTGCCTCCAGCGTACCGGCCATGCTGCCGTTGATCGAAGGCGCCGGTGGCCTGGCGGTTGAGCCGGCCAATGTGCCCCAGCTGACCGAGGCGCTGGACACTTACCTGGCGCTGTCCGACGAGGCACTCGCACAAAAAGGCGAGCAGGCCTACCAGTACCTTCAGGCGCAACACGACATTGAGGTATTCCGTCAGGAATACCTGGAGCTGATTGATTCAGGGTTGGCTCAAGCACGCGGGAAGAATGTATGAGCCAGAGTCAGCCTTTGGTCACGGTGATCATTGCGTCGTATAACCATGCGCCCTACATTGAGGAAAGTATCCTCAGTGTGTTGAACCAGACCTATCCCAACATCGAACTGCTGGTGGTGGACGATGGCTCGACAGACGACAGTGTCGAGCGCATCCGTCGCCTGCAGGAGCAACACAGGTTCGACTTTCGTGTGCAGCAGAACCAGGGGCTGACCAACACCCTCAATGGTGCGATTGCCCGGTCTCAGGGGCCGCTGATCGTGCCGTTCGGTTCGGACGACATCATGATGCCCGAGCGCATTGCGACCCAGGTGGCCTATATGGATGGCAAGCCTGAGGTGGGGATCTGTGCGGGCAATATCGAGCTGATCGACTCCCAGGGCGAGCTGTTCCCGGAGAAGCGCCAGCGCCGTGACGTGCCGTTTCGACGCCTGGATTTCGACGATATGTTCCTGGAGCGCAAACCTTACCCGCCAGCGCCTACGCTGATGATCCGGCGTGAAGCGCTGGAAAAGGTCGGTGGGTTTGACCCGCAGATTCGTCTGGAAGATTTGCTGATCGAACTGAAGATTACCCACGCCGGGTACTTTATTGATGGCTTGAACGTGGTGATGGCGCGCTACCGCAAGCACGCGACCAATTCGTACAAGAATCATCGATTCATGATCGATAATATCCTGCGCACCTACGCGTTGTTCAGTGATCACCCGCTGTACAACGAGGTGCGTTACAAGTTCCTCAGCTCCATGTTCCTCAAAACCTCCAACCGCAACCGTGCGTTGGCGCGAGAGCTGCTGGCGCAGATCCCGTTTCGGGCCTGGAACAAGAAGACGTGGCGCGGCTTGGGCCGCCTGTATTTTTCCCCGCTGGAAAAAGACTGATACCAAGATCAGAGCAGCACACCTTCACTGGGTGTGCCGCAATCTAAATGTGGGAGCTGGCTTGCCTGCGATGGCGGGTTGTTGGTGTACATATCCGTTGCTGCGGTAACGGCTTCTATTGGTTCCGCTCTTACAGCGGGTCACTTTTGTAAAGACCGGAATGCCGGCCCAGACAAAAGTAACCAAAAAGTCTTCGCCCCAACACTCGGTGCCTCGCTATGGCTCGGCATGCCCGCAATCCGCCAGTGATTTGGGGGGGGGGGCGCCGCGATGGGCCATCCTTGGCCCAGCGCGGCTAAACCGGCATCCCTGCCGGTTTACCCCCCAAATCACTGTCGAATTGCGGCCATCGTGTTTGACGGGGCGATTTCAGATCAAGATCAAGATCAAAAGCGCAGATCAAAAGACCGCTGACTTCGTCATCGAAAAGGATGTAAGGGCCAGAGCAACAGCAGAGCCATACTCGGTCAAAGGTGGGAGCTGGCTTGCCTGCGATAGCATCACCTCGGTGCATCAGAAGTACCGAGGTGTCTGCATCGCAGGCAAGCCAGCTCCCACATCAGGCCGCCGGGCGGGCGAGTGTCAGTACCTGTTCGCGGATTTTCTGCGTGGCGTGCGGCGAAGCCACCGAGGCATAGCCCTTGGCCAATTGCTCGAAGTGAGCTTCGAACAACCAATTGCGATCCTGCGAATAGCGTTGCATATGCTTGAGGTTGCGCTGGCGCAGCGTGTTGCGCAGCGCTGACGGATAGACGCGCATATCCGCCACGTCGATCAGGCCGAACTCTCCGTCTTCCAACAGCAGCACATTGCCCAGGTGCAGGGAGCGGAAGTAGACACCGCGTTCGTGCAGTTGGGCCATAAACCGCCCAAACCGTTCGATCAGCGATTCGCGCAGGCTGCTGTCCAGGCTTTGCAAGGCCTGGCGCAACGTCAGGCCCGGCAGTGGCTGGTAACGCACGGCGGTGCTGCCGTCGCGCAGGCTGTACAGGTCGAGGATCGGCGGTGCTGTAATGCCCAGTGCCTGGAGCTGTTCGCTGTTGCAGGCAAACCGTTCCGAGTACGGGTTGAATGTGCCCGAGGTGTACCAGCGTCGAGCCCTGAACAGCTTAAGGAAGCTGCCATTGCCCAGGCGCAGGACTTTAGGCCCCAGGCCATCTTCCTCGACGATATGCGCGCCTTCGCACAGGGCTTTGAACACCTGTGGCTTGGGCGTGCTCACCACAATGCGCAGCAGGCTGTGGCGACGCTTGGCGATGCTCAGGCCGGCGATCAGTGCGAGGGGGATCCACAGCAGGAACCAGTGCTCCTTGGGCCGCGACAAGATGCCACCGCCTTCGGTAAGCCCCGCGCCGATGCCGTAGGCCAGCAGCGAGGAAGTCAGGATAAACAGCGGCTGCGCGCGCTCCTTGAGCCCTGCGTACAGCCCGCGGCCAAGCATGAAGATCCACGGGATAAAGCCGATGATGCCGACGTAATAAAGCACGCCCAAGGCAAAGCTGTGGGGCTCGCGCAGTGGTTCAAAATCGTAGTTGGCAGGTTTTACATACAGTTCGGAGTCGTAGCTGTGGCCAAACCATGGATGATCGGCGATGCGGTCGAGGATGATTTGCCAGATTTCGAAGCGGAATGAGCTGCCGCGCTCGGTGATCTGTTGCGGGTAAAACAGCAGCAAGCCGGCGGCCGCCAGCACCAGGGTGGCAACCATCAGCGCCGAGCGCCGATTGCGGCTGAGCAGGCCCATCCAGAGGACTGCTATCACCAGTGCAACCAATGGCGTCCTGGAACCGGTGGCTAGAATTGCCAGGGTCATGACCGCCAGGGCGGGTGCGCTGAGCCACAGTACCCGTAGCCGTTTGGTGGTGACGCAGAGGTACAGCCAATACACGCAGAAAAAGCCGAACAGGTGGGAACTGAGCAGCGGGTTGTCCAAGGCGCCAAGGCCGCCAATCATGCGCATGCTCGGCTCGAAGCCTTTGACGAATGCCACCAGGTTTAACAGCGTCACCACCAGCGCAATCACGGCGGCGCTGAAGAAGATCGGCTTGAACAGGTCATTGCGGTAATGCAGCAGCAGCCCGCAGCCGGCAAACAACATGAACGTCTGCAACGGGATCTTGAACAGGTTGGAGTCGCCGGTGGGTTCCGGGCTCCAGAGCACCGTGATCATTGCCCATGCGCAAAATGCTGTGAAGGCAAGCACCAGCGGCTCGCGTAGTAACTCTTTGAGTTCACGTGGGCGCAGGCACAGCAGGAGCAAGGCCGGCAGGGCAAAGAAAATATAGAAGCCGCGGTGCATGACATTGCGATTGTTGACGAAAAACAGCGAACTCAGAAGCAACAATAAGCCAATGGGCAAAATCCAGAGGACCAGGAAGTCGAAAACGCGATTTGTGCCATAGGTAAGGCGCTTGGAGTGCATACAGTAAAGCCGTTCCAGAATAGAGAAAGCCGACCATGTTAAGACAGTGGCTATATAATGTCGCCCGTTGGATCCAGCCGGGCCGCGGGTCACGCCGGGTGCAAGTACAACAGAGAAGCTGTGCTAAAGTCAGCCTCCTTTTTCAAAACGCCGCGTGATATGACCGACTCCAGTCCGAGCGCAAGCCCTTCGAGCTTGAAAATATACTTCCGCCTGCTCATGTACGTTAAGCCTTACGCCGGCTTGTTCGCGTTGAGTATTGTCGGATTTCTGATTTTCGCGTCGACCCAGCCTATGCTGGGGTACATCCTCAAGTACTTTGTCGACGGCCTATCCAATCCTGACGCCGTGCTGTTCCCCAGCGTCCCATTCCTGCGTGACATGAAATTGTTGCAAGCCGTGCCGTTGCTGATCATTTTGATCGCCGCCTGGCAGGGTCTGGGTTCGTTCCTGGGCAACTACTTGCTGGCCAAGGTTTCCCTGGGCCTGGTTCACGACTTGCGTGTGCAGCTGTTCAACAACCTGCTGACGCTGCCCAACCGTTATTTCGATAACCACAACTCCGGGCACCTGATTTCGCGCATCACCTTCAACGTGACCATGGTTACGGGGGCGGCCACCGATGCCATCAAGGTGGTGATTCGCGAAGGCATGACGGTGATCTTCCTGTTTGCCTCGCTGCTGTTCATGAACTGGCGCCTGACGCTGGTGATGATCGCCATCCTGCCGTTGATTGCAGTGATGGTCAGCACGGCCAGCAAGAAATTCCGCAAGCAGAGCAAGAAGATCCAGGTGGCCATGGGCGATGTGACCCACGTGGCTTCGGAAACCATCCAGGGCTATCGCGTGGTGCGCAGCTTCGGCGGTGAAGTCTACGAGGAGAAACGCTTCTTCAAGGCCAGCCAGGGCAACACCGACAAGCAACTGCGCATGACCCGCACCGGGGCCATCTACACTCCGTTGCTGCAGTTGGTGATCTATACCGCCATGGCGGTGCTGATGTTCCTGGTGCTCTACCTTCGCGGTGACGCGTCGGCCGGTGACATGGTGGCTTACATCACGTTGGCCGGGCTGTTGCCCAAGCCGATCCGCCAACTGTCGGAAGTCAGCTCGACCATCCAGAAAGGCGTGGCCGGTGCTGAAAGCATTTTCGAACAGTTGGACGAAGAGCAGGAAGTCGACCGCGGCAGCGTCGAGCGCGACAAGGTCAGTGGCCGCCTGGAAGTGCGCAACCTGAACTTCACCTACCCAGGCACCGAGCGCCATGTGCTCAAGGACATCACCTTCACCGCAGAGCCCGGGCAGATGATCGCCCTGGTCGGCCGTTCCGGCAGCGGCAAGTCCACACTGGCCAGCCTGATCCCGCGTTTCTACCACCACGAAAGCGGCGAAATCCTGCTCGACGGCGTAGAGGTCGAAGACTACAAGCTGCTTAACCTGCGCAAGCATATTGCCCAGGTAACCCAGCATGTCACGCTGTTCAGCGACACCGTGACCAACAACATCGCCTACGGCGACCTGGCCGGCGCGCCACGGGCCGACGTTGAAGCGGCGGCGGCGGATGCTTACGCCAAGGATTTCATCGACCAGTTGCCGAAAGGCTTCGATACCCAGGTGGGCGAGAACGGCGTGCTGCTGTCCGGCGGCCAACGCCAGCGCCTGGCCATTGCCCGGGCCCTGCTGAAGAACGCGCCACTGCTGATTCTCGACGAGGCCACCTCGGCGCTCGACACCGAATCCGAGCGCCACATTCAGGCGGCCCTGGACAAGGTCATGCAGGGTCGCACGACCCTGGTAATTGCCCACCGCCTGTCCACCATCGAGAAGGCCGACCTGATCCTGGTGATGGACGACGGTCGGATCGTCGAGCGCGGCAGCCACGCCGAGCTGCTGGCCCAGAACGGCTACTACGCCCGCCTGCATGCCATGGGCCTGGATGCCCCGGTGCCGGCCGACATCACCTAAACCTTGTGGGAGCGGGCTCTTGTGGCGAGGGAGCTTGCTCCCGCTGGGCGACGTAGTCGCCCCAGAACAACACTGTGTTTCTCTGTTAAAACGCGGTGCCGCATTCAGGAGTGCTTCGCACTCCAGCGGGAGCAAGCTCCCTCGCCACAAAGGTTCCCCGGGATCTTCTGTGCACACCCTCCACAAGCCTCCCATAACCCTGTGCTAATATCGCGCCCCTGTTCATTTTGTATGTGGGTTGCTCCATGAAGTTGTCCATGCCGCGATTCGATCAAGCCCCTGTCTTGGTGGTCGGCGATGTCATGCTCGACCGTTACTGGCATGGCGGTACCTCACGGATTTCCCCTGAGGCACCGGTACCGGTAGTCAAGGTCGAGCAAATCGAAGACCGTCCAGGTGGCGCTGCCAACGTTGCCCTCAATATTGCCGCCCTCGGCGCCCCGGCCTCCCTGGTGGGTGTGACCGGCGACGACGAAGCCGCCGACAGCCTGGCCAACAGCCTGCGCGGTGCCGGTGTGCGCGCGCTGTTCCAGCGCATTGCCCATCAGCCGACCATCGTCAAGCTGCGGGTCATGAGCCGTCACCAGCAATTGCTGCGTATCGATTTCGAAGAACCCTTCGCCACCGACGCCCTGGCCCTCAGCGGCCAGGTCGACGCGCTGCTCGAAGGTATCAAGGTGCTGGTGTTGTCCGACTACGGCAAAGGCGCCTTGAAAAACCACCAGATGCTGATCCAGGCCGCCAAGGCCCGCGGCATTCCGGTATTGGCCGATCCCAAGGGCAAGGACTTTTCGATTTATCGGGGCGCCAGCCTGATCACGCCAAACCTCAGTGAGTTCGAAGCCATTGTCGGCGGTTGCGCCGATGAGCATGAGCTGGTGACCAAAGGCGCGGCGCTGATGGCCGACCTCGACCTGGGCGCCTTGCTGGTGACCCGTGGCGAGCACGGCATGACCCTGCTGCGCCCGGACCACCCGGCGATGCACCTGCCGGCCCGTGCCCGTGAAGTGTTCGACGTCACCGGTGCCGGTGACACCGTCATCTCCACCCTGGCCGCCTCGATTGCGGCGGGTGAAGAACTGCCCCACGCCGTGGCCCTGGCCAACCTGGCGGCGGGTATTGTGGTGGGCAAACTGGGTACCGCGGCTATCAGCGCACCCGAGCTGCGCCGGGCGATCCAGCGTTCCGAAGGCTCGGAGCGCGGCGTGCTGGGTATCGAGCAATTGCTGCTGGCCATTGACGACGCCCGTGCCCACAAAGAAAGCATCGTGTTCACCAACGGCTGCTTCGACATCCTGCATGCTGGCCACGTGACTTATCTGGAACAGGCGCGCGCCCAAGGCGACCGCCTGATCGTCGCGGTCAACGACGATGCCTCCGTCAGCCGCTTGAAGGGGCCTGGCCGTCCGATCAACAGTGTTGACCGGCGTATGGCCGTATTGGCAGGTCTCGGCGCAGTCGACTGGGTGATCAGCTTCTCTGAAGGCACCCCGGAAAACCTGCTGGCCCAGGTCAAGCCGGACGTGTTGGTCAAGGGTGGCGACTACTCCGTCGATCAAGTCGTAGGCGCCGATATCGTCAGCGCTTACGGTGGTACGGTCAAAGTGCTGGGGTTGGTTGAGAACAGCTCGACCACAGCCATTGTCGAGAAGATCCGCAACAATGAGTAATGCTGAAAAGTGGGTGTTGATCACCGGAGGTGCCGGCTTTATCGGCTCGCACCTGGTCGATGCGCTACTTGCCAAAGGCTATGCCGTGCGGGTGCTGGATGACTTGTCCACCGGCAAACGCAGCAATTTGCCGCTGGATAACCCGCGCGTACAACTGATTGAAGGTAATGTCGCCAATGCCGAGCTGGTGGCGCAAGCCGCCGTCGGCGCCGCCGCCGTCGTGCACCTGGCTGCTGTGGCTTCAGTGCAGGCCTCGGTGGATGATCCGGTGAGCACGCACCAGAGCAATTTCGTCGGCACCCTGAATGTCTGCGAAGCCATGCGCAAGGCTGGCGTGAAGCGCGTGGTGTTTGCCTCCAGCGCGGCGGTGTATGGCAACAACGGCGAGGGTGCTTCGATTGACGAAGACACCACCAAGGCGCCGCTGACGCCTTACGCGTCGGACAAGTTGGCGGGTGAGCACTACTTTGATTTCTATCGCCGCCAGCATGGCCTGGAACCGGTGATTTTCCGTTTCTTCAACATTTTCGGGCCACGCCAGGATCCGTCATCGCCGTATTCCGGCGTGATCAGTATCTTCAGCGAGCGTGTGCAGCAGGGTGTGCCGATCAGCGTGTTTGGCGACGGCGAGCAAACCCGGGATTTCATGTACGTGGAAGACCTGGTGGATGTGCTGGTCCAGGCCATCGAAGCGCCCGAAGCGCCACTGGGTGCGATCAACGTGGGATGGAACCGCACGACCACGCTCAAGCAGGTGCTTCAGGCGCTGGAAGAGGTGGTGGGGCAGTTGCCGGTGATCACTTACGGGCCGGCGCGCTCGGGTGATATCCGCCATTCGCGGGCGAATAACCAGCGCCTGTTGGCGAGCTTTACGCTGCCGGAGCCGACGCCGCTGAAGGTCGGCCTGGAGCGCTTGCTTAACGGCTGACCTCGGTCATCTGTGGGAGCTGGCTTGTGTGGGAGCTGGCTCCCACACAAGCCAGCTCCCACATTGGATTTGCGTCAGCCTTTGGCCTTTTTCTTCGGCACGATCTTGCGCAGCACCCGTTGCGCCAATCGCTTCAACTTCGACTCCTTCTCAGGCTCCGCCAGGCCTTGTTGGCGCAGCCAATCCTTCCAGCGAATGCGCTCATCGCGCACCAGCCAGCCTTCCTGCTGGGCGAAGCTTTCCGCCAGGTACAAGCCGCGTGTGCTGGCCGGGTATAGCTGGTCTTTCTTTACGGTGTACAACTCTGCCAGCGGCTGGCCGTCCTTCAACGGCATCAGGTACAGGTCGGGCCGCTGACGGTCCAGGCGTGCCACCAACTGGTCGCCTTCGAGGCGCTCATCCACATGGAACAGGCTCAAGGACTTGGCTTCCTTGGGGACTTCAAGGCGCAAGTCATAAATCAATTGCAGCGACGCCGTCGGCAGATGCACATACGCCCGTGGGCGCTCGATCAGTTGCATGGTGGCGCAGCGCACCGGGCGAGCGGCGCCGGACAGCGGGCTCAAGCGAAACGGCAGGGCTTCACGGTAATGCAGCGCGGCGGAGTAGGGCGCGGGCAGCCAGGTGTCATTGAAGCGCCCGCCCAGCCAGCCTTCGGGCGTCTCCAGCAGGCATTCTTCGGCAATTTCCTGGATAGCGGTGTGCAGTGGCAGGTTCAGTTCGTGGGCGGGTACGTAGCCGGAGATCAGCTTGAGCACCACGTCGCCACGGTCCTGGCGGCGCTGGCGCACCAGTACCCAGTAATCCTTGTTCTGCCAATGCAGGGTCAGGCGCACCGACACGCCGAGGTTGGCCAGTTCCAGGGCGAAACGTTCAGGGTTTGCCACCTCCACCGGCTTGCGCCGTTGCAGGGTCTGGGCGAAGTTGAGCGGCATGCCCACGCTCTGGTAACTCAGGCCTTCGGGGGTGGCTTCGACGTGCAGCGGCAGTGTCTTGAAGTTACTGGGGTTTTTTCTAATCAGCGTTCGCGGCATGTCGGCTCCTTCTTGCGACGGGGTCGGCCGCGTGGGCGGCATCAGAGTTGACGAATGACCTGGGCAGCGGTCGCCACGTTGTGGGCCAGGTGCAGCGGATTAATGGTCCCGACAATAGCACTGGCGACGCCCGTTTGCGCAAACAACAGCATGAAACTGGCATGAATTGGATCCATTCCTGGCTCAAGGCACACGTGGCCGCTGGCCAGAGCCTTTTTCACCAGGATGCCTTTGCCGTGGGCGGCGGCGTAATCGATCACGGCTTTCTCGGCCTGTTCATTCAGATTGTAGGTGACCATCGCGCAATCACCTTGTTCCAGAGCCTTCACGCCACCTTCGACGGTTTTGCCGGAGAAGCCGAAACCACGGATCTTGCCCTCTTTTTTCAGCTGCGCCAGGGTCTCGTACACCTCGCAATCATTGAGGATATGCAGGTCATTGCCATCAGAATGCACCAGCACCAGATCGATGAAATCCGTTTCAAGTCGTTTCAAACTGCGCTCAATGGACATGCGCGTATGCGCGGCACTGAAATTGTGATGGGACACGCCGTCGGCAAACTCTTCGCCGACCTTGCTGACAATCACCCAGTCGTTGCGCTGGCCGCGTAGCAGTGGCCCCAGGCGCTCCTCACTGCGCCCGTAAGCCGGCGCGGTGTCGATCAGGTTCATGCCCAATTGCTGGGCCTGGCGCAATAACATCCGTGCTTCGTCGTCATTGGGAATCTGGAAGCCGTTGGGGTATTTCACCCCTTGATCACGGCCCAGCTTGACGGTGCCCAGGCCCAGCGGCGAGACCAGCAGGCCGGTGCTGCCCAGTGGTCGATACAGGTCGTGCAGGGTTGGCAGGCTCATGGCAACAGTTGCTCCCAGGCAGGTTGGCCGAGGGCCGGTTTTGGCAGCTCGGGCAGCGCGTCGCTGGCGCTTGGACGAATGCCGTCGCGTTCCAGGGCGTTGAGTACACGATCGGCGAAGTCCGGTGCCAGCGCCAGTTTGGTCGGCCAGCCCACCAGCAAGCGGCCCTGTTCGGCGAGGAAGGCATTGTCGGGGCGGCTCAGGCCCGATTGCAGCGGCTCGGCACGGTCGACACGCAGGGTGGCCCATTGGGTCTGGCTCATGTCGATCCACGGCAGTAACTGCGCCAGCTCTTTTTGCGCAGTGGCGATCTGTTCTTGTGGTGTGCGGGCCACGCCATCCGCCTCGGCGATATCGCCGCCCATGTACCACACCCAGTTGCCGTCGGCAGCCGGGTGAGTGGTGATGGTAAGGCGCGGCTTGGTGCCGCCGCCCAGGCAGTGCGCATACAGCGGCTTCAGGCCCGGGCCTTTGGCGATGATCATATGCAATGGGCGGGTTTGCATGGCGGGCTGGCTGAGGCCCAGGGCCGTCAGTAACTCAGCGGTGCCGCCACCGGCACTCAGCACGATGCGCTGGGCGCGGATCTCGCGGCCATCGACCTTCAGGCCCACCAAGGTATCGCCTTCAAGCAGCGGTTCGATGTGTTGCCCGGCGAGCAAGCCGTCGCCGGCCAATTGCGCCAGGCGTTCGATCAGGCTGGGCACATCGATGACCAGTTCGGCCAGGCGATAGACTTTGCCCTTGAAGCGACGGTCCTGCAGGGCTGGCGGCAATTCGTCGCCCTTGACCTGATCGACGCGGCCACGCACGGCTTTACTGGCGAAGAAGCTGGTGAGGTTGCCGGCGATCGTGCCGGGCGACCACAGGTAATGGGCTTCGGAGAGCAAGCGCACGCCGGTCAGGTCCAGCTCGCCGTTACCCGCCAGGGCTTCGCGCCAGCGGCGCGGCATGTCGGCAATGGCTTCGGACGCGCCGGTGAGGGCGCCGTGCAGGGCGTATTTCGCGCCGCCGTGAATGATACCTTGGGACTTCACGCTTTGCCCGCCGCCCAAGGTAGCGCTTTCCACCACCACCGTGGAAAACCCCTGGCGGCGCAGGCGTGCGTTAAGCCAGAGGCCGGCAACCCCGGCGCCGACAATCAGAACGTCGGTGGAAATAACGGATGGCATCGGCGACCTCAGTGTTCAAGACAAGAGGCGCAGTATACAGGCTGTAGCGTGGCGGTCAGTGCCCGGCGGTTTTCGAGAACAGTTGAATCACCACCACGCCCAGCACAATCAGGCCCATGCCCAGCATTGCCGGTACATCCAGCTTCTGTCCGTAGATAAACAGCGCGGCGATACTGACCATTACAATGCCCAGTCCGGCCCAGACCGCATAGGCGATGCCCACCGGCACCGTGCGCACCACCAGCGTGAGCATCCAGAAGGCCACGCCATACCCCACAATCATCAGCAACAGCGGAATCGGCGTGCTCAAGCCCTTGACGGCTTTCATGGAAACGGTCGCGATCACTTCCGAGCAAATGGCAATGGCCAGGTAAACGTAGGCAACATTCATGGGGGAATCCTCGGTGTGATACGTGCTTGATTAGGTCCGCATTTTAACCCTTCGCGAGATGAGATAAAGTCATTACCTATCCGATTTAAAGATGGGTTGAGTCATGAGCGTGCAATGGAACCTGGAACAGATGCGCCTGTTTGTCAGCGTCGCCGAGCAGCGCTCGTTTTCGGCGGTGGCGCGTGGGCAGCGCAAGGCGCAATCGGCGGTGAGTAACGCAATTGCCCTGCTGGAAGCGGACCTTGGGCTTAGCCTGTTCGAGCGCAGCAGCGGCCGTCAGCCCCGTCTGACTGAAGCCGGCAGTGTGTTGCTGGAAGAAGCGCGTGAGGTGCTGCGCCAATGTGAACGGCTCAATGGTCGGGCGTTGTCGCTGACCCGTGGTGAAGAAGCCTGCCTGCGCCTGGCCCAGGACGAAGCCATGTTATTTCAGCCGGTGCTCGACAGCCTTGAAGCGTTGGCCCGGCAATACCCGCTGCTGGAAGTACAACTTTCCAGCGCCGCGCAAGGCGATGTGGCGCGCAAGCTGGTGGAGCGCAAGGCCGACCTGGGTTTGCTGTTCTATCACGACCAGATCCCCGAAGCGCTTGAGCGGCGGGTGGTGGGCAGCGTGGAAATGGTCACGGTGTGCGGCGTGAATCATCCGCTGGCCCAGGACAAATACGTGACTTGCCAGCGCCTGGCGCAGTTCCGGCAACTGCTGATGTCGACCCAGACCAGCGTGTACCCCGGCAGTGAAGCCGCGAGCCCCCTGGTGTGGCGTGCCGACAGCTTCTACGTATTGGCCGAATGGTTGATGAGTGGCCTGGGCTGGGCCTGGCTGCCTCGGCACATCGTGCAGTACCCGGCCTATCAACAGCAGATGGTCGAGCTGGACAGCGAATGGACGCCGCCGGCGCTGGTGGTGGAGCTGGTCTGGCGCCGCGACGAGCACCTGGGCCCGGCCGCACGCTTCCTGACCGAGCGATTTGCCGAGTGCTTGCAGGCGATCGACTGAAAAAGCCGATAAACTCCGCCGCCATGAATAGAACTCTCTACAGCTGTCTGTTTTACCTGGCGCTGCCGTTGGTGGCTTTACGTCTGTGGCTGCGCGCGCGCAAGGCGCCGGCGTATGCAAAACGTATCGGCGAGCGGTTTTCCTATGGCCTGCCGGTGATGCAGCCGGGCGGGATCTGGGTGCATGCGGTGTCGGTGGGCGAAAGCATCGCGGCCGCGCCGATGATTCGCGGGTTGATGGAGCGCCACCCGACGCTGCCGATTACCGTTACCTGCATGACGCCCACCGGCTCGGAGCGTATCCAGGCGCTGTTCGCCAATGAACCGCGCATTCAGCACTGCTACTTGCCCTATGACTTGCCTTGCGCCGCCAAGCGCTTTCTTGATCGTGTGCAGCCCAGGCTCGCCGTGATCATGGAAACCGAGCTGTGGCCCAACCACATCCACGCCTGCGCTCAGCGTGGTATTCCGGTAGCGCTGGCCAATGCGCGGCTGTCGGCGCGTTCGGCCAAAGGTTATGCGCGCTTCGCCAAGCTGACCGCGCCGATGCTGGCCGAGATGAGCCTGTTTGCGGTGCAGACAAAAACCGAAGCCCAGCGTTTTTTGAGCCTGGGCGCACGACCACAAACCGTTGAAGTCACCGGCTCGATCAAGTTCGACCTGACCATCGATCCGCAACTGCCGGTGCGTGCCGCCGCCTTGCGCGAGCAATGGGGCGCCACCGAGCGCCCGGTGTGGATCGCCGCCAGCACCCACGAAGGCGAGGATGAAGTGGTGCTGGCCGCCCATCGCCAACTGCTCGAAAGTTACCCCAACGCGCTGCTGATTCTGGTGCCGCGTCATCAGGAGCGCTTCGGGCCGATGTTCGAGTTGTGCGAGCAACAAGGCTTTGCCACGGTGCGCCGCTCCAGCACTGAACCGGTGACGGCGCAGACCTCCGTGCTGCTCGGTGACACCATGGGCGAGCTGCTATTCCTTTACGCCCTTGCCGACAGCGCCTTCGTCGGCGGCAGCCTGGTGCCTACCGGCGGCCACAACCCGCTGGAACCGGCGGCGCTGGCCAAGCCTGTGATCATGGGGCCGCACCTGTTCAACTTCCTCGAAATCAGCGCGATGATGCGTGAGGCCGGGGCGTTGCGTGAGGTGGATGATGCGCAAGGCTTGGCAGAAGCCGTGCGGCAGTTGTTCGAACTGCCGCAGGATGCGCGCAAGATGGCAGAGGCGGGATTGAAGGTGATGCAGGCCAACCAGGGTGCGCTGAAACGCTTACTGGACGGTTTGGACAAACTGCTCAATCACTGAACCAACACGGACCAAAATGTGGGAGCTGGCTTGCCTGCGATAGCATCAGCTGGGCATGTCTGATGTACCGAGTTGCCTGCATCGCAGGCAAGCCAGCTCCCACACAAGCCAGCTCCCACATTGGTTTTGCTGTGTTGTTAATACCCGGGGCGGGCTTTGAGCTGCTCGGCGGCGGCCTTGGCCAGATCCGGCGGCAGAAAATCCTTGTCCGGGTTGTAGTCAGCCTTGAGGTAACGCGTCAGGTCCTGTAAATCCCCAGGGCTGAGCGTGCCCGCCGCCTGCTTCAAGCGCAGGTTGTCGAGGATGTAGTCGTAGCGGCTGTTGTTGTAGTTGCGCACCGACGAGTACAGCTGGCGTTGTGAATCCAGCACATCGACGATATTGCGCGTACCCACTTGATAGCCGATTTCCGTGGCTTCCACCGCGCTCTGGTTGGAGATGATCGACTGGCGGCGCGCCTGCACCTGTTCCACATCGGTGTTCACCGCGCGGTGCAGATTACGGGTGTTTTCCACCACCTGGCGGCGCAGGCCTTCGCGTTGCTGTTCAGTCTGGTCGAGGCGTGAATAGGATTCGCGCACTTGCGAGCTGGTCAAACCGCCGCTGTAGATCGGGATATTCAGGCGCAGGCCGATGGTGCGCTGAGACACATCACCACCGTACGGCACGGGCAATTGGTTCGGGTTGCTGAAACCCAGCGCGTCGTTGTCGCCTTTTTCGTATTGCGCCACGGCGTCGAGGGTCGGCAAGTGGCCGGCCTTGCGCTGGCGCAGGGTTTCTTCGGCAGCGGTCACGGCGTAGTTGCTGGCCAGCAAGTTCAAGTTTTGGCGGCCGGCGGTTTCGACCCAGGATTTGGCGTCATTCGGCGCCGGTGGCAGCACCGGCAGCGTGTGCACGATGCCCTGGATCGCGTTGTATTGGCGGTTGGTCAGCGTGATCAGCGCCTCAAAGGCGTCGTCCACCTGGCGTTGGGCGACGATGCGGTTGGCGCGGGCTGTGTCGTAGCTGGCCTGGGATTGCAGCACGTCGGTCTTGTCCGACAGGCCTACATCAAAGCGTTCGTTGGACTGGTCGAGCTGGCGCTTGAAGGCGTTTTCTTCGGCCTTGGTCGACGCCAGGTTGTCCTGGGCGCGCAGCACGGCGAAGTAGCTTTCGGCGCTTTGCAGGATCAGGTTCTGTTCAGTCGCCGAGAGTTGCAGCGAAGCTTGTTCGTTGACGGCTTCGGCGGCTTGCAGCTGGAACCAGCGATCAGCGCGGAACAGCGGCTGGCTCAAGGTTGCACGCCAGGAGTGCGCGTCACGGTTGACGGTGGCTGCCGGTTGGTCGATCTGGGTGCGCACGTTATTGCTGTCGGCGCCGGCCGACAGGTTCGGCAGCAAACCGGCGCGAGCCTGGGGCACCACTTCTTTTTGCGCGCCATATTGAGCGCGGGCGGCGGCCAGGTCGGCGTTGTTGTTCACCGCTTCCTGGTAGACGCTGACCAAGTCGGTTTTGGCGGACAAGGGCGCTTCAGCTGCCCAGACCATTCCATTGGTCGCACAAGACACGGCAAGAGCCAGTGAGAGTTTGCGCAGCATGAGGCGATCCCTAGTGTGAATATTACGACTGTAATTAAGCGCCCAAGGCTAAGGCTGGCCATTCCTGGCGTCAAGCATTGTGACGACGCCCGAGTGTAGTGGCGCTGACCCCGCGCAACAATCCCGCAATCACGCCATTCATCACGCTGAATACACCGCTATTGGCAATTTGCCCACACCATGGTCTAGACTGGCCGCGTTCTTGTCGGGGTGCCTTGTTGGAAGGCTGAGATCGGTAAATACCGGATCCCGTTGAACCTGATCAGGTTAACGCCTGCGTAGGGAACAAGATTTCTCGTCACCCGGCGAGTCCTCTTGTGCTTCGTCCGGGATGTTGTTCGACAATCGAACAGCCCTCGTGCCTTGCACAGCACTGGTTTCAGTGCGTCCATCCGTCACAGGTTCGACCCGACAAAAATCCACCGCCTGGATAAGTTGGAGAGCCCGTGATGAGCACTGAATTAAAAAGCCAAAAATTAAAAAATACCGTGCACCTGAGTGAATCGGCCAAAGTCGACTCCGGCTCCGTGCAGCCGTTTACCCGCTCGCAAAAAATCTACGTGCAAGGCACTCGCCCGGACATTCGTGTGCCGATGCGTGAAATCAGCCTGGACGTGACGCCCACCGATTTCGGCGGTGAAATCAACGCACCGGTGGTGGTGTACGACACCTCCGGCCCGTACACCGACCCCAACGTCATCATTGACGTGCGCAAAGGCCTGGGTGATGTGCGTTCGCCGTGGATCGAAGTGCGCGGCGACACCGAGCGCCTGTCCGGCCTGAGTTCGCACTTTGGCCAACAGCGCCTCAGCGATGCTGAGCTCACCGCACTGCGCTTTGCCCACGTGAAGAACCCGCGCCGCGCCAAGGCAGGTGCCAACGTCACGCAGATGCACTACGCGCGCAAAGGCATCATTACCGCCGAGATGGAATACGTCGCCATCCGCGAAAACATGAAGCTTGAAGAAGCCCGTGCCAGTGGCCTGCTCGACCAGCAGCACGCCGGTCACAGCTTCGGCGCCAGCGTGCCGAAAATCATCACGCCTGAGTTTGTGCGCGAAGAAATCGCCCGTGGCCGCGCGATTATCCCGGCCAACATCAACCACACCGAACTGGAGCCAATGATCATCGGCCGTAACTTCCTGGTGAAGATCAACGGCAATATCGGCAACAGTGCGTTGGGTTCGTCCATTGAAGAAGAAGTGGCGAAACTGACCTGGGGCATTCGCTGGGGTTCGGACACGGTGATGGACCTGTCCACTGGCAAGCACATCCACGAAACCCGCGAGTGGATCATCCGCAACTCGCCGGTGCCGATTGGCACCGTTCCGATCTATCAAGCCTTGGAAAAAGTCGGCGGCGCCGCCGAAGACCTGACGTGGGAGCTGTTCCGCGACACCCTGATCGAACAGGCCGAGCAGGGCGTCGACTACTTCACCATCCACGCAGGCGTGCTGCTGCGTTATGTGCCGCTGACTGCCAAACGCGTGACCGGCATCGTGTCCCGTGGCGGTTCGATCATGGCCAAGTGGTGCCTGGCGCACCACAAAGAGAACTTTACCTACACGCATTTCGACGAAATCTGCGAAATCATGAAGGCCTATGACGTCAGCTTCTCCCTTGGCGACGGCTTGCGTCCAGGCTCGATTGCCGACGCCAACGATGCTGCGCAATTCGGCGAACTGGAAACTCTCGGCGAGCTGACCAAAATCGCCTGGAAGCACGACGTGCAAACCATGATCGAAGGCCCGGGCCACGTGCCGATGCAGTTGATCAAGGAGAACATGGACAAGCAGCTCGAATGCTGCGACGAGGCGCCGTTCTACACCCTCGGCCCGCTGACCACCGACATCGCACCGGGCTACGACCACATCACCTCGGGTATCGGTGCGGCGATGATCGGCTGGTTCGGTTGCGCCATGCTCTGCTATGTCACGCCCAAGGAACACTTGGGTTTGCCGAACAAGGATGACGTGAAGACCGGGATCATCACCTACAAGATCGCCGCGCACGCTGCGGACTTGGCCAAGGGGCATCCGGGCGCGCAGATTCGTGACAACGCCTTGAGCAAGGCGCGCTTCGAGTTCCGCTGGGAAGACCAGTTCAACCTCGGCCTGGACCCTGACACCGCGCGTTCGTATCACGATGAAACCTTGCCGAAGGACTCGGCCAAGGTCGCGCACTTCTGTTCGATGTGCGGGCCGAAATTCTGCTCGATGAAGATTACCCAGGAAGTACGCGAGTACGCCGCCAACCAACGCATTGAAGCGGTGGATGTGGACGTGGCCAAGGGCTTGGCCGAGCAGGCGGAGCGGTTCAAGCAGGAAGGCAGTCAGCTGTACAAGAAGGTCTGACATCCACGATCGTTCCCACGCTCAGCGTGGGAATGCATCCCGTGACGCTCTGCGTCACAAAGGCGGACGCAGAGCGTCCTTAGCGGCATTCCCACGCAGAGCGTGGGAACGATCATGTCCCTCAGAGATAAAACCCTTGAGCATTCAACCGAGTACTTACTCTCCTGAAATCGCGGTGCCGGCTGACAAACGCGTGTTCGGCGCCCGCGACCTGTTCTCCCTGTGGTTCTCCCTTGGCATCGGCCTGATGGTCCTGCAAACCGGCGCCTTGCTCGCGCCGGGCCTGGGCTTGTCCGGCTCGTTGCTGGCGATTTTTCTCGGCACGCTGGTCGGTGTGTTGCTGCTGGCCGCCGTCGGTGTGATCGGCAGCGACACCGGCCTGTCCGCCATGGCCGCGCTCAAACTCAGCCTCGGCGCCAAGGGCGCGAGCCTGCCGGCACTGCTGAACCTTTTACAACTGGTCGGCTGGGGCTCGTTCGAGATCATCGTGATGCGCGACGCCGCCAGCTTGCTGGGCACCCGCGCGTTCAGCGAGGGCAGCCTGCTCGCCAGCCCATTGCTGTGGACCCTGTTTTTCGGAGGCTTGGCGACGTTGCTGGCGGTCAGCGGGCCGCTGACATTCGTGCGCCAGATCCTGCGTAAATGGGGCATCTGGCTGCTGCTCGCCGCCTGCCTGTGGCTGACCTGGAACCTGTTCGCCAAGGCTGACTTCACGGCGTTGTGGGCCAAGTCCGGTGACGGCTCGATGCCGTTTGCGGTGGGCTTTGATATTGCCATCGCCATGCCGCTGTCGTGGTTGCCACTGATCGCCGACTACTCACGCTTCGGCCAGCGCGCCAAAAGCGTGTTCGGCGGTACGGCGTTGGGCTTCTTTATCGGTAACTTCTGGCTGATGAGCCTGGGCGTGGCCTATACCCTGGCATTTGCGCCCAGTGGTGAAGTGAATGCGCTGTTGCTGGCGCTGGCCGGTGCTGGCTTGGGCATTCCGTTGCTGCTGATCCTGTTGGACGAGTCGGAAAACGCCTTTGCCGATATTCACTCGGCGGCAGTGTCCAGCGGGGTTCTGTTGCGCTTGAAGGTCGAGCACCTGGCCTTGGCCATCGGTGTGATCTGCACCTTGATCGCCTGCCTGGCGCCGCTGGCGCAGTATCAGAACTTCCTGCTGCTGATCGGCTCGGTGTTTGCGCCGCTGTTTGGCGTGGTGCTGGTGGATCACTTTATCCTGCGTCACCGTGGCCAAGGCACGGTTGCCAACCTGCATTGGCCGGCGCTGGTGGCCTGGCTGGGTGGCATCGCCACCTATCACGTGCTGGCCAACCTGTATCCGAATATCGGTGCAACCCTGCCGGCACTGGTGCTGGCAGGGCTGTTACAGCTGATCCTTGGGCGTGCGGTCAGTGGCGCGCAGGCATCAGCTCAGGCTTGAGCACGCCGGTGAGGCGCGCATAGGGGATGGTCATTTCGATCAGCCCCAATGCATAAGGGGCGATGGTGCTCACGTTGTACTTGAGCACCACGCCGGCGCTGGTCAGGGCCACATTCGGGGTTTTCTGGAACGGCCAGCTCTTCACGAACTCCGGGTCGCGGTCCATCTGCGAATTGATCAGCCAGCTGTTGTGGGCGACTTTCGCGGTGTTCCAGAACGCCTGTTCCTGGCCCGGCAGCAGCATGTCGGCCAGGCTCAGTTCTTTGTGCAGCAGGCGTGAATAGTTGATGAAACCGCGGCCGGGCTCGCCGTGGGCGGTGCCGGTATCCAGATAACTGGACACTTCAACGATCACCAGTCCGTCATGCTGCTCACGTACCTTGGCTTGCAAGTACATGCTGTTGCGGTTGGGCGACTCACGCAGGAACTTGTCGCGGTACGCATTCAAGGTCGGCGGCACGCTGGCGCCGGGCGTGGTGCGGGTCATTTGCAGCAGGCGTTGCTCAACAATGCTGTCCAACTGCGGCTCGCTGGGGAAGTGCACGGTGTCGATGTTCACCAGTGGGCATTCCGGGCTGTTGCAGCCGGGTTTGATTTGTTCGGAAGTGTCCGGCTTGGTGTCCAGGGGCTTGAGGTAGCTGGGCTGGAACAGGCTCTGGCAAGCGCCCAGAGTCAAGGCAATACAGGCCACGGAGGCGATTTTTAAAAGCGACATGTGCGTCCTTCGGAAATCGATGGAAAGCGAAAAAGAGTAGCGCTTCGACTGCGAACAAAGCCGTCAGTTCGCCACTAAGCTGATTAGAGTGAGTTTGACGTCCGCCGTCTATCCCGGCAACCGGAAAGGGGCTGCATCAAGGGCCATGGGCGCGTTAGGATGGCGCGAATTGCACCTGCGTAACGAGGAAGGATATGACGGACATTGCCAAATCGACGCCGAACACCATCGAGATCGTTCAGCGCGACAATGCCTATAAGGGCTTTTACCAGCTTGATCGCGTGCAACTGCGCCACGAGAAGTTCGATGGCGGCATGAGCCGGGTGATCAATCGTGAAGTCTTTGTGCGTCATGATGCGGTGTGCGTGCTGCCCTACGACCCGCAGCGCGATGAAGTGGTGTTGATCGAGCAGTTCCGTATCGGCGCCATGGGCCGTACCGGCAACCCGTGGCTGGTGGAAATGGTCGCGGGGCTGATTGATAAGGATGAACAACCGGAGGAGGTTGCACACCGCGAAGCCGAGGAGGAAGCTGGCCTTACGTTCTCTGCGCTGTGGCCGATCACCAAATATTTCCCGTCGCCCGGTGGCAGTACCGAATTCGTGCACTTGTACCTCGGTCGTTGCGACAGCTCAGGTGCAGGTGGCGTCCATGGACTGGAAGAAGAAGCAGAAGATATCCGCGTCACCCCCTGGGCCTTTGAAGATGCCCTGCAAGCGGTGCGTGACGGCAAAATTTCCAACGCAGCCAGCATTATCGCCCTGCAATGGCTTGCGCTTAATCGCGCGGAAGTGAGGGGGTTATGGCAGTAAAGGCACGGGAACGATACCGGGTTGACCTGATCGGGTTGCAAGCCGCCTGCGAGGCCAATTATGCGCGGCTGATGCGCCTGCTCCCCGACATGCGTCACGCGCCTGAGGCGCGGCGTATTGCCGTGACCCATGGCGACCAGATGCTGGGCGTGCTGACCCTTGAGGTCATCGTCAACTGCCCGTACACCACCACCCTGCGGGTGCGCCAGGAGCACAGCCTGCCCTGGCTGCCGGTGCCGCAGCTGGAGGTTCAGGTGTATCACGATGCGCGCATGGCCGAAGTCATCAGCGCAGAACATGCGCGACGCTTTCGCAGCATCTATCCTTACCCGAATGTGTTCATGCACCAGCCCGATGAGAAAGCACAACTCAATGTGTTCCTCGGCGAATGGTTGAGTCACTGCCTGGCCCTGGGCCATGAATTCGAAGTCGTGCGCTAGATGTGAACTGCGTCTTTCCTCTTTGTGTCCTGCCCCAGCATAATCGCGCTACCTATCCATTCCTGTGATTGCCTTGGGAGAGCGCCTTGCCGAGCGTATCCGCTGTGAACCCTGATGCGTCGGTGCTGCTGGTGCAGTTGTCCGACAGCCACCTGTTTGCCGAGGCCGACGGTTCGCTGCTGGGCATGAACACCCGCGACAGCCTGCAGCGGGTGATTGGTTTGGTGCGCGAGCAACAGCCGCAGATCGATTTGGTGCTGGCCACTGGAGACTTGTCCCAGGACGGCACGCTTGAGTCTTACCAGCTATTTCGCGACCTGACTCGGCAGATCGACGCGCCGGCGCGCTGGATTCCTGGCAACCACGACGAGCCGCAGATCATGGCCCACGCGGCGGTGCACAGCGATTTGCTCGAGCCGGTGGTCGATATCGGCAATTGGCGCGTCACCCTGCTGGATTCGGCGGTTCCGGGCTCGGTCCCCGGTTATTTGCAGGATTCGCAATTGCAATTGCTCGCCCAAGCCCTGAGTGAGGCGCCAAACCGTCATCATCTGGTGTGTTTTCACCATCATCCGGTGTCCATCGGTTGTGCGTGGATGGAGCCCATCGGCCTGCGCAACCCTGAAGCCCTGTTTGCCGTACTCGACCGTTTCCCACAGGTAAAAGCGGTGCTGTGGGGCCATGTGCACCAGGAAATCGACCGCGAGCGCAACGACGTGCGCCTGCTGGCGTCGCCGTCCACCTGTATCCAGTTCGCGCCGGGCAGCGAGGACTTCAAGGTCAGCGAGCAGGCACCGGGGTATCGCTGGCTGCGATTGCATGCCGACGGACGGTTGGAGACGGGCGTGGAGCGGGTAAAAGGATTCGAATTTACCGTCGATTACGGCAGCAACGGCTATTAAACCCTGCAAACACTGATCAAAATGTGGGAGCTGGCTTGCCTGCGATAGCGGTGGGCCAGTTAATCAATAGCTAACTGATCCGCCGCCATCGCAGGCAAGCCAGCTCCCACATTCGATCCGCTTCTGCCTGTATTCCCTGTAAACTGCGCCTCTTTGGCTGATGCACGGAGAGCCCGGCATGTCCGCGTCGATTCTATATATCCACGGTTTCAACAGCGCGCCTGCGTCCAACAAGGCAACCCAGTTGAGCACCGTGATGGACAGCCTCGGGTTGAGCGACCAATTGCGTGTGCCGGCCCTGCATCACCACCCGCGTCAGGCGATTCCTCAATTGGAAGAGGCCATTGCGGAACTGGGGCGGCCGCTGCTGGTGGGAAGCTCACTCGGCGGCTACTATGCAACCCATCTTGCCGAACGCCATGGCCTCAAGGCGCTGCTGGTGAACCCGGCGGTCAGCCCGCATCGGATGTTTGACGGTTACCTGGGCACCCAGAAGAACCTCTACACCGATGAAACCTGGGAGCTGACCCACGACCACGTCACGGCCCTGGCCGAACTGGAAGTGCCGGCGCCCCAGGATGCCGCGCGTTATCAAGTGTGGTTGCAGACCGGGGATGAAACCCTGGATTATCGCCTCGCCCAGCAGTATTACCGGGCCTGTGCCTTGCGCATCCAGGCCGGTGGCGACCATGGTTACCAGGGGTTCGCCCAGCAATTGCCGGCCATGTTGAGTTTTGCCGGCATTGGCGCAGATCAGTATCAATCCTTCGACTTTGCAGCACTGTAAAGTCCAGGGGCACTTTTTAATCGAACGACTCACGACGAGACCCCATGGCCACTCCCAGCGCTAGCTCTTATAACGCCGACGCCATCGAAGTCCTCTCGGGCCTCGACCCGGTGCGCAAACGCCCCGGCATGTACACCGACACCAGTCGGCCGAACCACCTTGCCCAGGAAGTCATCGACAACAGCGTCGACGAAGCCTTGGCCGGGCATGCCAAGTCGGTACAAGTCATCCTCCACGCCGACCATTCCCTGGAAGTGTCCGACGATGGTCGCGGCATGCCGGTGGACATTCACCCGGAAGAGGGTGTGTCGGGCGTCGAGCTGATCCTTACCAAGCTCCATGCGGGCGGCAAGTTCTCCAACAAGAACTACCAGTTCTCCGGTGGCTTGCACGGTGTGGGTATATCCGTGGTCAACGCCCTGTCGACCCTGGTGCGGGTCAAGGTCAAGCGTGACGGCAACGAGTACCAGATGACCTTTGCCGATGGCTACAAAGCCACCGACCTGGAGGTCGTCGGTACCGTTGGCAAGCGCAACACCGGCACCAGCGTGTACTTCGCGCCGGACCCGAAATACTTCGATTCGCCAAAATTCTCCATCAGCCGCCTCAAGCATGTACTCAAGGCCAAGGCGGTATTGTGCCCGGGCCTGCTGGTCAGCTTTGAAGACAAAGGCACCGGCGAAAAGGTCGAATGGCACTACGAAGATGGCCTGCGCTCCTACCTGGAAGACTCGGTCAGCGACTTTGAACGCCTGCCTAACGAGCCGTTCTGCGGCAGCCTGGCGGGGAATAAAGAAGCCGTCGACTGGGCGCTGCTGTGGTTGCCCGAAGGTGGCGACAGCGTGCAGGAAAGCTACGTCAACCTGATCCCCACCGCCCAGGGCGGCACCCACGTCAACGGTTTGCGCCAGGGTTTGCTGGACGCCATGCGCGAGTTCTGCGAATACCGCAGCCTGTTGCCGCGCGGTGTGAAGCTGGCGCCGGAAGACGTGTGGGAGCGCATCGCGTTCGTGCTGTCGATGAAGATGCAGGAGCCGCAGTTCTCCGGCCAGACCAAAGAGCGTTTGTCGTCCCGCGAGGCGGCGGCGTTTGTCTCCGGTGTGGTCAAGGACGCGTTCAGCCTATGGCTCAACGAGCACCCGGAACTGGGCCTGGCCCTGGCGGAGCTGGCGATCAACAACGCCGGTCGTCGCCTGAAGGCCAGCAAGAAAGTCGAGCGCAAGCGCATCACCCAAGGCCCGGCACTCCCAGGCAAATTGGCCGATTGCGCCGGGCAAGACCCGATGCGCTCCGAGCTGTTTCTGGTCGAAGGTGACTCCGCCGGCGGTTCCGCCAAGCAAGCGCGGGACAAAGAGTTCCAGGCGATCCTGCCGTTGCGCGGCAAGATCCTCAACACCTGGGAAGTCGACGGCAGCGAAGTCCTGGCCAGCCAGGAAGTGCACAACATCGCCGTTGCAATTGGTGTAGACCCGGGCGCGGCGGACATGAGCCAGCTGCGCTACGGCAAGATCTGCATCCTCGCCGACGCCGACTCCGACGGCCTGCACATCGCCACGTTGCTCTGCGCACTGTTTGTGCAGCACTTCCGCCCGTTGGTGGATGCCGGCCACGTCTACGTCGCCATGCCGCCCTTGTACCGTATCGACCTGGGCAAAGAGATTTTCTACGCCCTGGACGAAGCCGAGCGCGATGGCATCCTCGACCGCCTGGTGGCCGAGAAGAAACGCGGCAAGCCACAGGTCACGCGATTCAAAGGCCTGGGTGAGATGAACCCGCCGCAGTTGCGCGAAACCACCATGGACCCGAACACTCGCCGCCTGGTGCAGTTGACCCTGGAAGACTTCGCCGGCACGTCGGAAATGATGGACATGCTGCTGGCGAAGAAGCGTGCGCCGGACCGCAAAGCCTGGCTGGAGTCCAAGGGTAACCTGGCCGAGGTGCTGGGCTGATGCGCACAGGTTTCGCCCTGGCGATCCTGATGTTGAGCGGGTTGGTGGCCACCCAAGGGGTGGCCGCGCCCGTGGCTGAGCTTAAACTGGTCTCCGAACACCTGGTGGACGGCATGCGCGGTGGCAACCTGTCGGGCCTGGCGCTGTGTGGCCAGGGCCTGTGGACGGTTTCCGACCGCGATGACGACCAGATTTACCGCCTCGATATCAGCGCGCCGACCTGGAAGGCCGAAACCGTGAAGATCGAGGTGCCACCGGTGCCCGAGTCCGGCCTGCCTTGGGGGCTGCGCTCGCGCACCAAGGCTGCATCGTTCATTCGTGGCGGCGACCTGGATTTTGAAGGCATCACCTGTGACGCCGCCGGCAACCGCTACATTGTCAGTGAAGCCCATGCGGCGGTGCTGCAAGTGCCGGTGAACGGTGCGCCGCAATGGTTGAAGATTGCTCCGGGCATGGTCCGCGAAGCGCGGGCCAGTGGGATGTTGCTGCACTTCAATGCCTTGTTCGAAGGTTTGGCGATCAACCCCGAAGGCAATCAGATCTGGCTGGCCGCCGAGCGAGAGCGACGAGGGTTGATCTCGATCAAGCGTGGCCAGAGCGTGTGGGATTGCGATGGGCCCTGTGTGTTGCTGAGCGAGGCCGGCCAGGAAGTGCAACCGGCACAGTTCACCAACGCCAAGGCGGTGTCCAAGGACTTTGCCGACCTGGCGCTGTTCAACGGCAAGCTGTTTACCCTGGAGCGCAATGCGTTCCAGATTTGCCGGCGCGATGCGGTCACGGCCAAAGTCGAGCTGTGCTGGTCGTTTGCCGACGAAACCCTGACACCGAACCGGCGTTATGCCCAGCCTTATGGCTTGGCCGAAGCCCTGGTGGTGGATGCCGAAGGTGTGTGGTTGGGTATCGACAATAATTTTGGCCCGCGTGCCGACGGTGAAAAACGCCCGGTGGTCTATCGTTTTGCCGCGCCGGCCGGTGGCTGGGGCGCCCAACCATGACGGCAGCGCCGCCCGGCAAACGTGCCGGACGTGTACTGATGTTCGTGGCATGGGGCGCCGGGCTGTTTTTGGCCACGCGTTTTTTTGGGCAGTGGGAAGCGCGTCAGGAAAACCCCAATGCGGTGGTGACCTCAGAGCAGCATGAGGGTTACATCGAAGTAAAATTGCTGGGCAACGGCCAAGGGCATTTTGTCGCCAGCGGCCAGATCAACGGATCGCCGGTGGAGTTTATGCTCGACACCGGCGCGACCGATGTGGCTGTGCCGGCCGAATTGGCCGACCGCCTCGGGCTCAAGCGCGGCCTGCCCGTGACCTTGAGCACCGCCAATGGGCGTAGCCAGGGCTACCGCACCAGCCTTGATCGCCTGAAGCTGGGCGATATTGTCCTGCAGGACGTCCGCGCGCTGGTAGCGCCGGGCTTGGGCGGTGAGCAGGTACTGTTGGGCATGAGTGCATTGAAACAACTTGAATTTACCCAGCGCAGCGGCACCATGCTGCTGCGCCAGACCAAACAATGATGAGGCCCGCATGAGTGACATCCTCGCAGACAGCTTAGATGGCGTAGAACGCCGATCGCTGGCTGACTTCACCGAAAATGCCTACCTCAACTACTCCATGTACGTGATCATGGACCGTGCCTTGCCGCATATCGGCGACGGCCTTAAGCCCGTACAACGGCGCATTATCTACGCCATGAGTGAGTTGGGCCTGGACGCAGATTCCAAGCACAAGAAATCGGCGCGTACGGTCGGTGACGTGCTTGGTAAGTTCCACCCGCACGGCGACTCGGCCTGCTACGAAGCCATGGTGCTGATGGCCCAGCCGTTCAGCTACCGCTACACCTTGGTGGATGGCCAGGGTAACTGGGGTGCGCCGGATGATCCCAAGTCCTTCGCCGCCATGCGTTACACCGAGGCGCGCCTGTCGCGTTACTCGGAAGTGCTGCTGAGCGAGTTGGGCCAGGGCACTGCGAACTGGGGGCCGAATTTTGACGGCACCTTGGACGAACCGCTGGTGTTGCCGGCGCGTTTGCCGAATATCCTGCTCAATGGCACCACCGGCATCGCGGTCGGCATGGCCACTGACGTGCCGCCGCACAACCTGCGCGAAGTCGCGACTGCCTGTGTGCGTTTGCTCGATGAGCCAAAAGCTACGGTCGAGCAGCTCTGCGAACATATTCAAGGCCCGGATTACCCGACCGAAGCGGAAATCATCACGCCGCGTGCCGACCTGCTGAAGATGTACGAGACCGGCAAGGGCTCGGTGCGCATGCGCGCGGTTTACCACATTGAAGACGGCGACATTATTGTCACCGCACTGCCGCACCAGGTGTCCGGTGCCAAGGTGCTGGAGCAGATTGCCGCGCTGATGCAGGCCAAACCGTCGAAATTGCCGCAAGTGGCTGACTTGCGTGACGAGTCCGACCACGAAAACCCCTGCCGCATCGTGATCATCCCGACCAACAGCCGGGTCGACCACGAAGTGCTGATGCAGCATCTGTTCGCCAGCACCGACCTTGAGTCCAGCTACCGGGTCAACGTCAACATCATCGGCCTGGACGGCAAGCCACAGCTGAAAAACCTGCGCAACCTGCTGGTGGAATGGCTGGAGTTCCGCGTACAGACCGTGCGCCGCCGCCTGCAATTTCGTCTCGACAAGGTTGAGCGCCGCCTGCACCTGTTGGATGGTTTGCTGATCGCTTACCTCAACCTGGATGAAGTGATCCACATCATCCGCACCGCCGAGCACCCGAAAGCCGAGCTGATCGCGCGTTTCGAACTGAGCGAGATCCAGGCCGACTACATCCTCGACACCCGCTTGCGTCAGTTGGCGCGGCTCGAAGAGATGAAGTTGCGCGACGAGCAAGACGCGCTGCTCAAGGAGCAAGCCAAGCTGCAAGCCCTGTTGGGTAGCGAAACCAAGCTCAAGAAGCTGGTGCGCAGCGAACTGATCAAAGACGCCGAAACCTATGGCGATGATCGCCGCTCGCCAATCGTCGAGCGCGCAGAAGCGAAAGCCCTGACAGAAACCGAACTGTTGCCTAACGAGAAAATTACCGTCGTTCTGTCGGAAAAGGGTTGGGTTCGTTCCGCCAAAGGGCATGATATTGACGCCACCGGCCTCTCGTACAAGGCTGGCGATGGTTTCAAGACCGCTGCGGCCGGGCGTTCCAACCAGTTTGCGGTGTTTATCGACTCCACCGGGCGCAGCTATTCGGTGCCGGCGCACACCTTGCCATCGGCACGTGGCCAAGGCGAACCGCTGACCGGGCGTCTCACACCGCCACCGGGGGCGAATTTCGAGTGCGTGCTGCTGCCGGATGACGATTCGCTGTACGTGATCGCCTCCGACGCGGGTTACGGTTTTGTGGTCAAGGGTGAAGACCTGCAGGCCAAGAACAAGGCGGGCAAAGCGTTGTTGAGCTTGCCGAACAACGCCAAGGTGATCCTGCCGCGCACCGTGGAGGACCGCGAGAGCAACTGGCTGGCGTCGGTGACTACCGAAGGGCGTTTGCTGGTGTTCAAGATCAGCGATTTGCCGCAGTTGGGTAAAGGCAAGGGCAACAAGATTATCGGGATTCCCGGGGAGCGCGTGGCCAGTCGCGAAGAGTACGTGACCGACATCGCCGTGATCCCGGAAGGCTCTACCCTGGTGCTCCAGGCTGGCAAGCGCACGCTGTCACTGCGCCCCGACGACCTTGAACACTACAAGGGTGAGCGTGGCCGACGGGGTAATAAACTGCCGCGTGGCTTCCAGCGCGTGGATGCTTTGCTAGTGGAAACGCCTGTTTAAGGCGGATTAGAGGGCTCGATCTACGATTTAACGCGTAGATCGGCGCTTTCGCGCTGGAGTCAGGGCGCATATTCACGGATGATATGGCCTTTCCAGCGCCGGCGTGGCCGAGCGTGTTTAGGTTATTTTTAGTATTACATTGTGGTTCGCCTTGTGGCAGCCACCTGGATGGGATGATGACTGCTCCACGCCTTCCTTTATTTTTGATGCTCGCTGGCCTTTTGGGGCTGGCGGGTTGCAGCACACACCAACCGGTGTCGCTGTACCAGCTGGACAGCGGAAGTCCGGCTCAGCCTGCGCAAACCGCAGGCATGGCCGTTTTGCTTGGCCCGGTCGTCGTTGCTGATTACCTGCAACGCGAAACCCTGCTTCAACGTCAGAACGACGGCAGCCTGCAAGGTTCCACCGATGGTCGTTGGGCGGGTAGTTTGTCGTCCGATATCAACCAGCTGATGTTGCGTCAGGTGGCTGGCCATCTCGACAGCCAGCGTGTGGTGCTTGCGCCTGGGCCGGCGGGTTTTACCCCGGACGTGCAGGTATTGCTGACCATCACGCGGCTTGACTCGGGTGCTTCGCAACCGGCGATTCTTGACGCCCAATGGCGCTTGATCGACCGCCGTGGCCAGGTGCGCGATAACCGCATCGTGCACCTGCAGGAAGAACATACCGGCACCACCGCGTCCCAGGTCCAGGCCCAGGGCGTGTTGTTGCAGCATCTGGCGCAACAGTTGTCGGTGGCGCTCAAGCCATTGGCCAACCAGCCGCCAGTGGCCGAGGCGCCGCGCAAGCAAGCGCCGTCCCAGGCCAAACCGTCAGCTCCGCAGAAGCCTAAGATGCCGATGGCCACGCCGATTCGCACGGATATGGAAGTGTTCAGGTTCTGATCTGAATCGCGCCCAAACAAAAGGCCCGCTTACTCAGCGGGCCTTTTTGTTGTCTGCGATTTGATCGTTCCCACGCTACGCGTGGGAATGCCTCTTGGGACGCTCCGCGTCCCGCCGTCAGCACTGCGCAGCAGTGACGCAGAGCGTCACGGAATGCATTCCCACGCGGAGCGTGGGAACGATCAGCTGTCAGGGCTTGTTACGGGTCTCATGCATCCGCGCCAACTGCCGCTCGAGCATCGACGGGTACGGCTCCATCAGCCGCTCCACACAGCTAGCACCTTCAGGGCTGGCAATCGGGCGGATACGTGCGCGCTGGCGGATCAACGCATCTTCACTGATCTTGCGCTCCACCAGCAGCAGGTTGCGGCTGTGTTGGGACAAGGCCAGCGCATCCTGGGCGATCTCGGTAAGCAGCAGGTCGATCTGGCTCATGCCGAACAGATCGTCACCGACGGTCAGGCCAAGTTGCAGCTGCAAGGTAATGCCGCTGTCGGCCACTTCAATCTGCAAGGCATGGCCGAGGGCGCGCAGCAGTTCGCCGCAGCAAATCGCGTTGGTCAGGTAGTCTTCGCCGCTGTCTTCACTGTGGAACAGCATCAACGTGCTGCCATCGTTCAGGGTGTGCAGCTCGCTCTGGTAGAGCGACGCGGCCTGGTCGAGGCAGTCGCGGTAGCGCTCCAGCAATTCGGTGAGGCGGGCGCGGGGCAGGCGACGCAGTTGGTCCTGCGAGCCCAGTTGCACCGCCAGTACGGCGCTGTGCTGCGGCTCGGTATTTTTCACCGGCGCAGGTTGCGGGGCGACAACGGGTGCGGCGGCCGAGGTGTCGCGCAGGTCGGCGAACGGGTCTTCATCGTCCAGTTCGTCTTCTTCGGCCTTGATCACCTGGCGTGGCGCAGGCTTGAGGGCGGCCACCGGCGCGCTTTCGTCAAAGCCTGGGTCACGCAGGTTGCGCACTTCAAACTCGGGCTCATCGTCGTAGTCGGTGTCGTCGTACTCAGGCTCGGGTTCAACCTCAGGCACCACCGGCTCCGGGGCGAAGCTGGCGTGAAGCTGGCGGGCGAGGTCGCCGATTTCATCCTGGCGGTCGGTGGCCGGGGTGTGTTCGTCGATATCGCGCAGCCAGATGCGCAGTTGCATCAGCGGCGTGGAGATATGCCGACCCAGGCGCAAGCTCAGGGCCAGGGCCAGTGCCAGCAGGATCGCGCTGAGGATGCCCATGCTTTGCAGGCTGATGGTCATCGGCTGCTGGAATTGCTGCATGTCGAGGCTGATGCGCAGTTGCCCGGCCTTCACATCCTGAAACGTAATATTGCTCGAATACAGACCTTCGGCTTCACCCAGCAGGCCGTTTTTCGGGCGCTGCCCGGCTTCGGCCATGATCCGGTTGTCCACGCTGTAGATGGCGGCGTGGGCCACCAGCGGGTTCTTGGTCAGGTTATTGAGCAGCACGTTGAGGCTGAGGATGTCGTTGGACACCAGCAACTCAGTCGCCGAAGTGGCGGTCTGGGTCGTCAGGCTCTCGCCCAGGGCGTCGGCTTGCTCGTGCATGGCCTGCTTGAACTGCAAACCCATCACGCAGGCGTAGATCACCAAGGCCAGAGCGACCAGGATCACGTTATGGCTGGCGATGCGTAATGCGATCGGTACACGGCGGTGGCGCAGTGCCCGGAAGATCAGCAGGAAGAAGTTATCGGTTTTTACTGGCGTGGGCCGGTTCACTTGCGCTCGGCTCTTGGTCCGTGAAGTTGACGCGCAGTATAGCGACAGGCCTAGAACCGGCAAAGCGCTCGCTGTGCCCGATGGTCACTGAAAGTGGGTAGAATGCGGTTTTTTTCCAGCCTGGGGGTGCGCTTTGCGCGAAATTGTCCTGATAAACATCACCGGCGAAGACCGCCCGGGTCTCACCGCAGCCATTACCGGTGTTCTGGCCCAGGGTGGTGTGAACATTCTCGACATCGGCCAAGCGGTGATCCACGACACGCTGTCGTTCGGCATCCTGGTGGAAATCCCCAGCACCGAGCAGGCCTCGTCGGTGCTCAAAGACATCCTGTTTACGGCGTATAAGCTTGATCAACAGGTGCGTTTCACCCCGGTTTCCGAAGCCGATTACCAGCATTGGGTCGAAGGCCAGGGTAAAAAGCGCCACATCGTGACCCTGCTGACCCGCAAAGTAACCGCCGAACAATTGCAGCGTGTCAGCTCGATCACCGCTCAATATGGTTTGAATATCGATCACATCGACCGTCTGTCGGGTCGTATGCCGTTGGACACGCCGGCCGACAAAGGCAAGGGCTGCATCGAGTTCTCCGTGCGCGGCGAGCCGGCCGACCCGCAAGCCTTGCGCGCCGAATTCCTCAGCGTGGCCCAGGAACTGAATGTCGACATCGCCTTCCAGGAAGATTCGCTGTTCCGCCGTAACCGCCGCCTGGCGGTGTTCGATATGGATTCCACGCTGATCGAAGCCGAAGTCATCGACGAGTTGGCCAAGGCCGCCGGTGTGGGCGAGCAGGTGTCCGAAATCACCGAGCGCGCCATGGCCGGTGAGCTGGATTTTCGCGCCAGCTTCAAGGAGCGCCTGGCACTGCTCAAGGGCTTGGACGTAAGTGTGTTGGATTCGATCGGTGCTTCGCTGCGCCTGACCGAAGGCGCCGAAACCTTGTTTGCCGAACTCAAGCGCCTGGGCTACAAGACTGCAATTCTCTCGGGCGGTTTCACCTACTTCGCCAAGCAATTGCAGGCCAAGCTGGGCATTGACTATGTATTTGCCAACGAGCTGGAAGTGGTGGATGGCAAAGTGACCGGCGTGGCGGTCGAGCCGATTGTCGACGCACAGCGCAAGGCGGACTTGCTGAAGGAATTGGCCCACAAGGAAGGTTTGCGTCTGGAGCAGACCATTGCGGTCGGCGACGGCGCCAATGACTTGCCGATGCTGGCGATTGCCGGGTTGGGTGTGGCGTTCCGTGCCAAGCCGCTGGTCAAGCAATCGGCCAAGCAGGCGATTTCGACGCTGGGGCTGGATGGTGTGTTGTATCTGCTGGGCTTTCGCGATCGCGACGGGCAGTTGTAAGCCGATCTAACTGCAAGATTGCAGTAACTGTGGGAGCCGGGCTTGCCCGCGATAGCGATAGTTCAGTCATTGAAGTATTGACTGATACGCCGCTATCGCGGGCAAGCCCGGCTCCCACATTTGATTTGCATCAGCTTTAAATCAGGCTTTCGGCAGTGCGATACCCTGGCCCATCTGCACCGGCGTACCCGCCACCAACTCCTCTGCCCACTTCACCTGATCCGGCCCGAACAGCACGATGGCGGTCGAACCCAGCTTGAAGCGGCCCAGTTCAGCACCTTTCTCCAAGTGAATCGGCGCGCGTGCGGCTTCGTCGTAGCGGAAGGTTTTCAGCTCGCGTTTCGGCGGCGTGACCAGCCCGGCCCATACGGTTTCAATCGACGCCACAATCATCGCGCCCACCAACACCACAGCCATCGGGCCGCGTTCGGTGTCGAACAGGCAGACAACACGCTCGTTGCGCGCAAACAGTTCCGGCACGTTTTCGGCGGTGGTCTGGTTGACCGAGAAAATCCGGCCCGGCACGTAGACCATCTCACGCAGCGTACCGGCCAAAGGCATGTGTACGCGGTGGTAATCCTTCGGTGACAGGTAAATAGTGGCGAAATCACCGCCCATGAACGGTGCAGCCAACGCCGCATCACCACCGAGCAATTCCAGCACGCTAAAGCTATGGCCTTTGGCCTGGAACACACGACCGTGTTCAATCGGGCCAAGCTGGCTGACCGCGCCGTCGGCTGGGCTCAGCACCGCGCCTGGAGTTTCATCCAGCGGGCGGGCGCCGTCTTTCAGGGCGCGGGTAAAGAAGGCATTGAAGTGCTCGTAGGCAGTGAGGTCTTCGACCAGCGCCTGGGACATGTCCACTTGATAGCGCTTGGCGAACCACGCAGTGAAGGCATTCTTGAACCAGCGCACGCGGCACTCGGCAATGCAGCCGGCCAGGCGCGACAGCAAGTGGTGCGGCAGCAAGTACTGGCTGAGGATAAACAACTGCTTTTTCATAACTGTCCTTAAACCTTAAATCTCGACGGGGGTGTCGGGGTGGTTGCCCCATTCGCCCCAGGAACCGGCATAACCTTTGACTCGCGGATAACCGAGCGCCTTGGCCACCAGGTAGGTGAAGCCAGAGCGGTGGTGAGTCTGGCAGTGGGTGATGATTTCTTTGTCGCGGGTCAGCCCGAGGTCTTCGAGGATCTGCGGCATGTCGCGGCGGATACGCAGGTTGCGCGCCTTGTCCATACCGGCAGTCCATTCGAAGTTGACGGCGCCGGGGATGTGACCACCCTTGGCGGCGAGCACTTTCTCGCCGGAATATTCCAGCGGGCCGCGTGCGTCCCAGATCCCCAGGTCGGCGGCGCCGAGACGGCTTTGCAGGTATTCGCGGGTGGCGGTGGGGCCGTCGTGCAGCGTGAGGCTGACCGGGCCGCCAACCGGGGCGGGCACTTCGGTGGATACCGGGTGTTTTTCGTCCAGCCAGGCCAGCAGGCCGCCATCCAGGTAGTGGTACTTCTGGTGGCCGATCACGTCGAGCAACCAGATGAACCGCCCGGCCCAGCCGCCGCCTTCGTCGTCATAGACGACGTAAGTGGCGTCCGGGGTGTGGCCCAGTTCGCCGAACAGCTTTTCCAGGTCGGCCTTGTGCGGCAGCAAGCCGGGTGCTGGCGGCTGGCCCAGTTGGGTGCGCTTGGGGTCAACGAAATGCGCGCCGGGGATATGCCCTTCGGCGTAGCGGGCGGCACTGGTGAGGTCCACCAGAATCAAGTGTTCGGCATCCAGGCGACCAAGCAGGTCGCTGGACTCGATCACCAGCGGCAAGCCAGAGAAGTCAGGCATGTGAGGTCTCCTGGGCACAAATGTTGGTGATAAAAGAGGGCGATTGTAGCGCAAGCATCAGGCGCTGCGGTTGGTAAAGCTGTGCAGCGCTTTCTCGATGCATTGAGCGGTTTTGCCAAAAGCCTGCACGGTGGTTTCCGAGAACGGCCCGCCGCCCTGGTCGGCGACCATCAGCATCACCACGCGGCCATTGCAGCTCAGAGAGCGTAGCAACAGGTGTTCACCGGTAAACCAGCGGCGCAGGATCGGCGGCAGCAGCGCAGAAAATTGCGCGTGATTGTCTGGCGTGAGGCGCACCTGGGCGGACTTTTCCAGCAAGCGTTGCAGCAGTGTGCTGTTGACGACGTCGAGGCTCAGGTTGGCAGCGTCCTTGGGCAAGCCATCGGCCTGATGCACACGCAAGGTACTCAGGGCGCGGTCGGCCATAAAGAGCAGCACCCGCTGCATGCCACTGGCGACCAAGGCTTCCTTGGCGCAGGTGGTCAAGTGCATGGCGTTGGCAAAGCGGCTTGGTTCGACCAGCAACTCGGTGCAGCGCTTGCGCCACACGGCCAGTGCTTCGGCAGTGGGCGGCGGTGCGGGCAGCAGGCCGCGATGGACCTTCTGCACATGCCACGGCCAGATCAGCGACAGCGCCGGGTGCCAGAGGTCCGGCATCAAGGTGGTGCGCGCGCTGGTGACCGCTTGTTGGTGAACCTGCTGCTGCACGTCACACAGCGGCGCTTGCAGGTACAGCGCGGTAAGGTATTGCCAGCGCTCGGTGTGCGGGCAGGTCCAGGATTCCTGGGCCGACATCGCCAGGCCGTTGGCCAGCAGCACGGTGTTGGCGGGTTGGTTCAACCAGCGCCGCAGGTTGGGTTCGGCATCGAGCAGTTGCTGCTGGCGCAGCGCGTCATCTTCGCGGGCGATGTGCAGCGCCTTGACCAGCAAGCGCTGCTCGGTCAGCAGCAGGTTGTAGCCCTGGGACACCCAGATCGGCAGGTGCCAGGCTTCGGTCAGGCCAAGGCACAAGTCGAGCAGGCGTACACCGAACAGTTCCTGCTCGACCTTGTGCGCCGACTGGCCTTTGTGGATGACCCGCAGTTCCCATTCTTCCAGGAGTTTGGGGTAGGCCACGGCCAGCGGCCACAGCGGCGACAGAAACAGCAGGCTGCCCCAATGGATGTCTTGCCACAGCCGCGCCAGGCGGCTGGCGAACAAACCGTTGGCTTGCTGTGAGGCGTGCTGGCTTATCAGCAGCAGTTGGCGCAAAGCCACCGGGATGTCTTTTTCCGGCACCGAGGGCAGGCGCGCGAGCAATTCTTCGGCGCGTTTGAGACCCAGGCGGTTCAGCGCCACTTCGAGGTTTTCCGCCGGCCCCGACAGGCTGCCGTGCGCCTGGCTGTTGGCCTCGCGCATCACACTGAGCACCAGTGCCGGGCTGTTTTGCATCAGCTCGGCAATATCTCGCAATGAACTGCGGCTGTCGCGGATGGCCTTGCACACGCGTTCGTGACTAGCCTGAGGAACAGGCAGCAGCACATCGTCCAGGCGCTTGATCCAAGCGGCGAGGGTGGTGGGTTTTGTATTTGGAACTGTCGTTTCGTTTGCCATGATTGGGGCGCGATCATCACTTGCGTTCTACACGCCCGGAACGGGCCGAATTGGCTTTTCGCCTTAACGGGCTATAGTCTGGCGCAGTTTTGCCGATAAGTAGAACAAGAGTTTTCTGCAGCACCCACTATGTCCATGAACCCGACGGCGCAAGTACCAATCTCCTATGGCTAAAATTATCGGCATCATCGTCGTCATCGCAAGTGTGCTCGGTGGGTACGTCCTGTCCCACGGTAAAATTGCCGCGCTGATCCAGCCCTTCGAAGTGCTGATCATCGGCGGCGCCGCGTTTGGTGCTTTCCTGCAGGCCAACCCCGGCTACATGACCATGCACGTGATCAAAAAGTCGCTGGGCATGTTCAGCTCACGCTTCTCTCACACGTTCTATCTTGAAGTGCTGGGGCTGATCTACGAGATCCTCAACAAGAGCCGCCGCGAAGGCATGATGGCCATCGAAGGCGACATCGAAGACGCTGCCGCCAGCCCGATTTTCGCCAAGTACCCGGCCGTGCTCAAAGATGAGCGCATGACCGCCTACATCTGTGACTACCTGCGCATCATGTCCTCCGGCAACATGGCCCCGCACGAGCTCGAAGGGCTGTTCGACATGGAGCTGTTCAGCCTGAAGGAAGAGCTGGAACATCCTTCCCACGCCGTGACCGGCGTCGCTGACGGCATGCCCGGTTTTGGTATCGTTGCGGCGGTACTGGGCATTGTGGTGACCATGGCATCCCTGGGTGAGGGCGACCAGAAGGCTATCGGCATGCACGTGGGCGCGGCCCTCGTCGGTACCTTCTTCGGTATCCTCGCGGCCTACGGTTTCTTCGGCCCACTGGCCACGTCCCTGGCCCACGATGCCAAGGAAGAAGTGAATTTGTACGAAGCGATCAAGGCCTGCCTGGTGGCTTCGGCGTCCGGCATGCCGCCATCGCTGGCGGTGGAGTTCGGGCGCAAGGTGCTGTACCCGAAACATCGCCCAAGTTTTGCCGAGCTGGAACAAGCGGTTCGCGGTCGCTAAGTCATGGAAAACAACCAGCCGATAATCATCAAGCGCGTCAAGCGCTTCGCTGCGGGGCACCATGGCGGCGCCTGGAAAATCGCCTTCGCCGACTTTGCCACGGCGATGATGGCGTTCTTCCTGGTGCTGTGGCTGATGTCGACCGCCACGCCCGAGCAGAAGATCGCCATTGCCGGTTACTTCAAAGACCCGATTGGTTTTTCGGAAAGCGGCACGCCCTTCGTGATCGACCTGGGCGGCTCACCGCAACTGGCGCCTGAGCGCACCATCAACCCCGAGGTCAAGACCGAGTCGCCGCAGGAAAATATCCCGATCGAGCGCGACACCGTCGAGAGCATGGCCGAGCAGGTCGAGAAAGAGCGCCTGGAGTTGTTGCTGCAGGAACTGCAGACCAAGGTCGAAGAAAACCCGCAGCTGCTGAAGTTCAAGGATCAGATTTCCTTCGAGATCACCCCCGAAGGCTTGCGCATCCAGATCACCGATGCGGCCAATCGGCCGATGTTCGACTCCGGCAGTGCGCGCTTGAAGCCGTACTTCGAAGATATCCTGCTGGCCATGGCCGACACCATCAAGGCGGTGCCGAACAAGATCAGCATCAGCGGTCATACCGACGCCAAGCCCTATGCGGGCCAAGGCGACTTCGGCAACTGGGAGCTTTCGGCCAACCGCGCCAACGCCGCCCGCCGTGCGTTGGTGGCGGGCAGCTATCCCGACCCGCAAGTGGCGCGCGTGGTGGGGTTTGCGTCCTCGCAGTTGTTTGACCCTAAAGACCCGTTCAACCCGATCAACCGCCGTATCGATATCGTGGTGCTGACTAAAAAAGCCCAGCGTGCGATTGAAGGTGATCAGCCGCCACCTGCGGCGCCGACCCAGGGCGAAGGCGCACCGGGTGAAGTGCCGGCAGATCCGAATGCTATTCCGCCAGGGCAGGAGCCGCTGCCGGCCCATGAGCTGCGGCAGAAGCTGAACCTGTTTGATGACGGCGGGGTGAAAGACCCTACGGCGCCTGCGCCAACGCCGGGTTCGTAAGCGGTCTTTGTTGGTTGTAAATGAAAACGCCCCGACTATGTCGGGGCGTTTTCATTTGTGTTCAGAGAGGAAGGTAGGCTTTGACGCCGCTGATGACAACTCGCATGTCCTCCACGCACAGGCGCGGCACGAAGTACTCCCGGCCCTTGGAGCGAGTCTTTCTGTGCAGTTGTTAATGCCCCACAAAAAGCAAAGCCGCCCGAAGGCGGCTTCATTCGACGCGCAGTGGAGCTTGCTTCGCCCCTTCTGCGCCGCTGGATCAACCCCGAAAAGGATCCAGACTCCTGCCAGCTTTCGCTGGTGACGGAGCAATTATGCGCATCGAGAAATCCGAATACAAGCTGGCTTGTGCGTATGAGCCACCCAGTTGGTCCGGATTCTTGATGCCTGCTCCTATTAAATCAATGGACTAGGGGCTTCAGTACACTGGTTTATGTGTATCAAGAAGTGGATCGTTAGTAGCTGCTCTCCGGCAAGCTCGCAATAATCGACCGATAGCTGTTCATTCGCTGCTGCTGCACGCGCCCATCTTCCAGGGCCTTGAGCAACGCACAACCCGGCTCACGGTCGTGTTTGCAGTCGCGGAAGCGGCAGGTGCCGATCAGATCGTTGAACTCGATGAAGCCCGCTTCCACATCGCTGCGGCTGACGTGGCCGAGGCCGAATTCACGGATGCCTGGGGAGTCGATCAACTCACCGCCGCCGGGGAAGTGGAACAACCGCGCGGTGGTGGTGGTGTGGGTACCCTGGCCGGACAGTTCCGACAGCGGGCCGACACGGGTGTCGACTTCCGGCAGCAGGCTGTTGACCAGCGATGACTTGCCCACGCCAGACTGGCCGACGAACACACTGATGCGCCCGTCCAACTGCTGTTGCAGTTGTTCCATGCCATTGCCGTGATGCGCCGACACTTCCAGCACCGGGTAACCCAGGGTGCGGTAGACCGCCAGCAACGCGTTGAGCGCCGGGGCGTTCTGCTCGTCGATCAGGTCGAATTTGTTCAGCAGCAGCAGCGGGCGAATGCCGGCATGCTCGGCTGCGACCAGGTAGCGGTCGATCAGGTTGGCGTGCGGCTCGGGCAGCGGCGCGAACACGATCACGATCATGTCGACGTTGGCCGCCACTGGCTTGAGCTGGCCACGACTGTCGGGGCGGCGTAGTTCGGTGGTGCGCGGCAATTGGGCGACGATCACGCCGATGCCCTGGTTGCCGGCACGCCACACGACCTTGTCGCCGGTGACCAGCGCAGGCAGGTTGGCGCGCAGGTGGCAGCGCGACACCGAGCCTGCGAGTTCGCCCTCGAGCGCCTCGACTTCGACCTGCACACCAAAGTGCGCGATCACCAGGCCCGTTTGTTCAGGCCCCAGGTCGCCGCCCTCGAGCGCTTCCACGGCGGAGGATTCACGTTTGGCGGCGCGAGCGGCGCGTTCGCCTTGAATCTTTTCGATGCGCCAGTTTTGGCGGCGATTGAGCTGGCGTTTGGCCATTGGTGTTCCGTGTCGATAATGCAAAGGTTGGGTAAAACGGTCGCGAGTCTAGCACGCCCCCGCCTGCTAAACTGCGCAGCTAAGCCAAGGGCCAAGAGAATCAAGCCATGCAAAACCCACAGAACCTGATTTGGATCGATCTGGAAATGACCGGTCTGAACCCCGACACCGACGTCATCATCGAGATGGCGACCATTGTCACCGACAGCAACCTCAACACCTTGGCCGAAGGTCCGGTGATCGCCATCCACCACAGCGACGCTGTACTGGCCACCATGGACGAGTGGAACACCCGCACCCACGGCAATTCCGGCCTGACCCAGCGCGTGCGCGACAGCCGCATCAGCATGCGCGACGCCGAAGCTGAAACCATCGCCTTTCTGGAAAAGTGGGTGCCCAAGGGCAAGTCGCCAATCTGCGGCAACAGCATCTGCCAGGATCGTCGCTTCCTTTATACGCACATGAAGGGGCTGGAAAGCTACTTCCACTATCGCAACCTGGACGTGTCCACGCTCAAAGAGCTGGCGGCGCGCTGGGCGCCGGAGGTCAAGGACAGCTTCCACAAAGGCAGCACGCATTTGGCGCTGGATGACATTCGCGAGTCGATCGCCGAGTTGCAGCATTACCGCAAGCATTTCATCAAGGCTTGAATCTGTGGCGCCTGCTCTGGCCCTATCGCAGGCAAGCCAGCTCCCACACTTTGACTTGTGAACACATTCAAATGTGGGAGCTGGCTTGCCTGCGATGCTGTCAATACGGTCTTTCGCCATGCGCCCCCTTTTGGTGCCATCACCCAATGATTAGAATGCGCGCCTATTCGCAAGGATCGCCATCATGCTGTTGATGCTCTACCTCATCGCCATCACCGCCGAAGCCATGACCGGCGCGCTGTCCGCCGGGCGCCGTGGGATGGACTGGTTTGGCGTGGTGCTGATCGCCTGCGTCACGGCGCTGGGCGGCGGTTCGGTGCGCGATGTACTGTTGGGGCATTACCCGCTGACGTGGGTCAAACACCCGGAATACCTGGTGCTGACCTCGATCGCCGCGCTGGTGACGATCTTTATTGCACCGCTGATGCGCCGTCTGCGCTCGCTGTTCCTGGCGCTGGACGCCTTGGGCCTGGTGGCGTTTACCCTGATCGGCTGCATGACTGCTTTGGAAATGGGTCACGGCATGCTGGTGGCTTCAGTCAGCGGCGTGATCACGGGCGTATTCGGCGGCATCCTGCGCGATATCTTCTGTAACGACATCCCGCTGATCTTTCGCCGCGAGCTGTACGCCAGCGTGTCGTTCCTCGCGGCCTGGTTCTACATGCTGTGCCTGTATCTGCAACTGCCCAGCGAGCAGGCGATTCTGCTGACTTTGTTCAGCGGCTTTTTATTGCGGCTGCTGGCGATACGTTTTCACTGGGAAATGCCCAAGTTCGTCTACAACGACGACGTGCACTAGCGCGTAGCGTGCTGGTTCAGCGCCCATTCCACATGTTCGCGCACCAGTTCGGACGGATAATCGCGACGTGCTTTCAAGGCTTCGAGTACCGGAATGCTTGACGGCGCGTTGCCCAGGCCCACTGCCAGGTTGCGCAGCCAGCGCTCATACCCGGCACGACGCAGGGGCGAGCCTTCTGTGTTGCTGAGGAATTTATCCTCGTCCCACATAAACAATTCGGCCAGTTCTGCGTTATCCAGATTGTGCCGTGGCTTAAAATCGCTTTCGGCCGTGGATCGGGCGAAACGATTCCACGGGCAAACAATCTGACAGTCATCGCAGCCGAACACTCGATTGCCGATCAGTGGGCGCAGGTCCTCGGGGATCGCACTCTTGAGCTCGATGGTCAGGTAGGAAATGCAGCGCCGCGCGTCGAGCACATAGGGGCCGACGAAGGCATTGGTGGGGCAGATATCCAGGCATGCGGTGCAGCGGCCGCAATGCTCGGTGACGTGAGGCGCGTCCACGGGCAACGGCAAATCGACAAACAGTTCGCTTAAAAAGAAATAGCTGCCGGCCTTGCGATTGAGTACCAGGGTGTTTTTGCCGATCCAGCCGAGGCCAGCTTGTTCGGCAATGGCTTTTTCCAAAACGGGCGCGCTGTCGACAAAGGCGCGAAAGCCGAACGGGCCGATCTGTGCCTGGATACGGTCGGCCAGTTGTTGCACGCGCTTGCGGATCAGCTTGTGGTAATCGCGACCCAAGGCGTAACGGGAGATGTAGGCTTTTTCTGGCTTGGCCAGCAACTGCGCCATTTGCGTGTCGCCTGGCAGATAATCCATGCGCAGCGAAACCACACGCAGCGTGCCCGGCACCAGTTCATCGGGGTGCGAACGTTTGCTGCCATGGGCGCCCATGTATTCCATCTCGCCGTGGTAGCCCGCGTCGAGCCAGCGTTGCAGGTGCTGCTCATGCTCGGCCAGGTCCAGGCCGCTGATGCCGACTTGTTGAAAGCCCAGCTCGCGGCCCCAGTCTTTGATCGATTGGGCGAGGGCGGGCAGATCGGAAGTAATTGCAGGCATGAGACACGGGAAACCACAGGTTAGATGCGTATAATTCTGCCAGACATCGGAGCTTGAAGACGCATGCCGCAGACAAAACACACAATTACCGACGTACAGCCGCTGTTGCACGGCCATTTGCCGCAACTGGCTGCACGCTCCCCGGACGCCCATAAAGGCCAGTTCGGTCACCTGCTGGTCATCGGCGGCGACCATGGCTTTGGCGGTGCCGGGCTGCTCAGCGCCGAAAGCGCCTTGCGCAGTGGCGCAGGCATGGTTTCGTTGGCGACTCGCCCGGAACACGTGCCAGCCGCACTCGCACGTTTGCCGGAGGTGATGACCGTCGGCGTCAGTTCGGCCAATCAGTTGATGGGGCTGCTGGAAAAAATCTCGGTGATCGTTATCGGTCCTGGCCTGGGCGCAGCGTCCTGGGGCAAAAGCCTGTTGTCGGTTGCCGCCAACGCCCAGCAGCCGCAAGTTTGGGATGCTGACGCCTTGAACCAGTTGGCCGCAGGCGTCGTAAGCCTGCCGGCCAACAGCGTTATCACGCCGCATCCCGGTGAGGCGGCGCGGTTGATGGGCATCACGACAGGCGCGGTTCAGGCCGATCGCCTTAACGTGGCGCGCGCGTTAAGCCAGAAATTCAATGCAGTGGCTATCCTCAAGGGTGCTGGCAGTTTGATTGCCAGCCCGGACGGCCGTGTTTCGCGCTGTGACCAAGGTCACCCGGCGATGGCGACGGCCGGTTTGGGTGATGTGCTGAGCGGCTTGGTGGGTGCATTGCTGGCCCAGGGCATGCCCGCCTATGAGGCAAGTGGCCTGGCTGTGTGGTTGCACGCCACGGCGGGGGATCGCCAAGGCACTTATGGTCGCGGCCTGGCCGCCAGCGACCTGATACCTGCCATTCGTCAATTGCTGGAGGAGCAGTCGCCGTGCCTGAAGTAAGCCTTTTTCTGGCTGATGAAGACGCCATGGTTGCGTTGGGTCAGCGTATTGCACAGGTTACGGCCGGCGCAGGACTGATATTCCTTGAAGGGGACCTGGGCGCGGGCAAAACCACGCTGTCGCGAGGGATAATTCGTGGGTTGGGCCACACGGGCGCGGTAAAAAGCCCGACGTTCACCTTGGTCGAACCCTACGAGATCGGCGCAGTTCGCGCCTTCCATTTCGACCTGTATCGGCTGGTCGACCCCGAAGAACTGGAGTACATGGGCATCCGTGATTACTTCGATGAAGACGCACTGTGCTTGATCGAGTGGCCAGATAAAGGCACAGGCTTTTTGCCAAAGCCGGACCTGACCATTACCATTACGCCGCATGAGCATGGACGTCAGCTGAAGTTGTTGCCCCAGAGTGCGCGCGGCCAGTCTTGGTGCGCGGCCCTGGCATTGGAATTCAAATAAAATTGGTGGGGTTAGGTATGCGCTTTCGCGCGATGGTTGCTGTCGTAGGGGTGTTGCTTGCGGCAATGACTTTCAATGCTCTGGCTGCTTCACAGGTGAAAAGTGTTCGCCTGTGGCGAGCGCCGGATAACACGCGACTGGTGTTCGACCTGTCTGGCCCGGTCCAGCACAGCGTCTTTACCCTGACGGCGCCCGATCGCCTGGTGATCGACATCAACGGCGCCACCCTCGGCGCGCCGCTGAAAGTCTCAACCGCCAATACCCCGATCACCGCGATGCGCTCGGCCCAGCGCACGCCGACGGACCTGCGTGTGGTCATCGACCTGAAAAAGGCCGTGACCCCGAAAAGCTTTGTGCTGGCGCCTAATGCCCAATACGGCAATCGGTTGGTGGTCGACCTGTTCGACAACGCCGCCGACGCTGCACCACCGCCTGCGCCAACCCCAAGCGTTGCGACTGTTCCAGCCGTGCCGGTCAACCCGTCGCAGCCGCAGGTCAAGTTGCCGCCGCCACCACCTGCGCCTGCGGGCAAGCGCGACATTATTGTGGTGATCGACGCCGGCCACGGCGGCGAAGACCCGGGCGCCTCCGGCTCGCGCGGCCAGCATGAAAAAGATGTGGTACTGGCCATCGCCCGTGAACTGCAGCGCCAGGTCAATGGCATGAAAGGTTATCGCGCCGAGCTGACCCGTACCGGCGACTACTTCATCCCGCTGCGTGGCCGTACCGAAATCGCCCGCAAGAAGGGTGCAGACCTGTTTGTGTCGATCCATGCCGACGCCGCGCCATCAACCGCTGCCTTCGGTGCCTCGGTGTTTGCCTTGTCGGATCGTGGCGCCACGTCCGAGACCGCACGCTGGCTGGCCGACAGTGAAAACCGTTCCGACCTGATCGGCGGGGCCGGCAACGTGTCCCTCGACGACAAGGACAAAATGCTCGCCGGTGTACTGCTCGACCTGTCGATGACCGCTTCGCTGACCTCCAGCTTGAACGTTGGCCAAAAAGTCCTCAGCAACATTGGCCGCGTGACGTCCCTGCACAAACAGCGCGTGGAGCAGGCTGGGTTCATGGTGTTGAAGTCGCCGGATATCCCGTCGATCCTGGTGGAAACCGGGTTTATTTCCAACTCCAACGAAGCCTCGAAGCTGGCCAGCGCCAATCACCAGCAGGCGCTGGCGCGTTCGATCAGCGCCGGTATTCGCCAGTTCTTCCAGCAGAACCCGCCGCCGGGTACCTACATTGCCTGGCTGCGTGATTCCGGCAAAATCGCCCAAGGCCCGCGTGACCATCGCGTGCAACCCGGCGACACGCTGGCCATGCTGGCCGTGCGTTTCCAGGTATCTGCCGCGACCTTGCGCAGCGCCAACAACCTGAAGACCGATGAGTTGAAAGTCGGTCAGGTGTTGACCATCCCTGGCACTGAATTGGCGGCGCAGTAATGAGCGACTCCTTATTGAACAGTGGCTCGCGCATCGAACTGCTCAGCCCGCGCCTCGCCAACCAGATTGCTGCGGGTGAGGTGGTTGAGCGCCCGGCGTCGGTGATCAAGGAATTGCTGGAAAACAGTATCGACTCCGGTGCCAAGCGCATTGATGTCGATGTGGAGCAGGGCGGCGTCAAGCTGCTGCGGGTTCGCGACGACGGCAGCGGGATTTCCTCGGATGACCTGCCGCTGGCCCTGGCTCGTCACGCCACCAGCAAGATTCGCGACCTTGAAGACCTTGAGCGGGTAATGAGCCTGGGTTTTCGCGGTGAGGCATTGGCGTCCATCAGCTCCGTAGCACGCCTGACCCTGACTTCGCGCACCCGCAGCGCCGAGCAAGCCTGGCAGGTGGAAACCGAAGGCCGTGACATGGCGCCTCGTGTGCAGCCGGCCGCGCACCCGGTGGGGACGTCGGTTGAAGTTCGCGACCTGTTTTTCAATACGCCCGCGCGACGCAAGTTCCTCAAGGCCGAAAAAACCGAATTCGATCACCTGCAAGAAGTCATCAAGCGCCTGGCGTTGGCGCGTTTTGATGTGGCGTTCCATTTACGCCACAACGGCAAAACCATCCTCAGCCTGCACGAAGCCCATGACGACGCCGCGCGCGCTCGGCGGGTCTCGGCGATCTGCGGCGCAGGCTTCCTTGAGCAGGCGCTGCCGATTGAAATCGAGCGCAATGGCTTGCGCCTGTGGGGCTGGGTCGGTTTGCCGACCTTCTCCCGCAGCCAGGCGGACTTGCAGTATTTCTTTGTGAATGGCCGTGCGGTACGCGACAAACTGGTGGCCCACGCGGTGCGCCAGGCGTATCGCGATGTGCTGTTCAACGGGCGGCACCCGACGTTTGTGCTGTTCTTTGAAGTCGACCCGTCGGTGGTCGACGTCAACGTGCACCCGACCAAGCACGAAGTGCGCTTCCGTGACGGGCGCATGGTGCATGACTTCCTCTACGGCACGTTGCACCGCGCCTTGGGCGATGTGCGCCCCGATGATCAGTTGTCAGCGCCGATTGTGACGGCGGTGGTCAGGCCCAGCGGTCCGGAGGCCGGCGAGTTCGGGCCTCAGGGTGAAATGAGCCTGGCGGCCAACCTGCTGCAATCGCCGCAGCCGCAGCCTTCCTACACCGCGCCGGGGTCCGGTGCGGGCGCGGGTTATCAGTACCAATACACGCCACGCCCGCAGTCGACTGTGCCGGTAGCCGAGGCCCAGGCGGCCTATCGCGAATTTTTTGCACCGCTGCCGGGGGCTGAGCCGGGCGCTGTGGCGTTGCCTGAGGGCGGCGGTGATATTCCGCCTTTGGGTTATGCGCTGGCGCAGCTCAAGGGCATTTATATCCTGTCCGAAAACGCCCACGGCCTGGTGCTGGTGGACATGCACGCCGCCCACGAACGGATCATGTACGAGCGCTTGAAGATCGCCATGGCCAGTGAAGGTCTGAGCGGCCAGCCGCTGTTGGTGCCGGAATCCCTGGCGGTGAGCCAGCGTGAGGCCGATTGCGCCGAGGAACACCACAGCGTGTTCCAGAAGCTGGGCTTCGAACTGCAACGCCTGGGCCCGGAAACCCTGGCTATTCGCCAGATTCCCGCCTTGCTCAAGCAAGCCGAAGCCAACCGTCTGGTCGCCGACGTGCTGGCCGACCTGATGGAATACGGCACCAGCGATCGCATCCAGGCACATATCAACGAACTGCTCGGTACCATGGCCTGCCACGGTGCAATCCGCGCCAACCGCCGCCTGGCGTTGCCGGAAATGAACGGTTTGCTGCGCGACATGGAGAACACCGAGCGCAGCGGGCAATGCAACCATGGCCGACCGACCTGGACCCAAATGGGCCTGGACGACTTGGACAAACTGTTCTTGCGCGGCCGTTGATGAGTGCCTTGCCCCCCGCCATCTTCCTGATGGGCCCTACGGCCGCCGGCAAGACCGACCTGGCCATCGAGCTGACCAAAGTGCTGCCTTGCGAGCTGATCAGCGTCGACTCTGCCCTGGTTTACCGGGACATGGACATCGGCACGGCCAAGCCTTCAAAAGAACTGTTGGCACAGTATCCGCACCGGTTGATTGACATCATCGACCCGGCCGAGAGCTATTCCGCCGCCGATTTCCGTGCCGATGCCCTGGCCGCCATGGCCGAGATCACCGCGCGGGGCAATATTCCGCTGCTGGTGGGCGGTACGATGCTCTATTACAAGGCTTTGCAGGAAGGCTTGGCGGATATGCCTGCGGCGGACGCCCAGGTGCGTGGCGAAATTGAAGAAGAGGCTGCACGCCTTGGCTGGCAAGCCCTGCACGACCAGTTGGCGGCAGTCGACCCGGTTTCCGCTGCGCGCATTCACCCCAATGACCCCCAGCGCCTCAGTCGCGCCCTGGAAGTCTGGCGGGTGAGCGGCCAGACCATGACTGAACACAGGCTGAAACAAACTGCGCAAAGTGCTGATGCAGGCGCATCTGGACAGTCACAATTGCCCTATACTGTGGCGAATCTGGCCATTGCTCCGGCAAATCGCCAGGTGTTGCATGAACGAATTGCACAAAGATTCACAATTATGTTGGAACAGGGGTTTGTGGACGAGGTCGTAGCACTGCGTTCCAGAGGTGACCTGCATGCCGGGTTGCCTTCGATACGTGCTGTAGGCTACCGCCAAGTCTGGGAACACCTGGATGGCAAGCTGACGTCAGCCGAAATGCAGGAGCGCGGCATCATTGCCACGCGCCAATTGGCGAAGCGCCAGTTCACCTGGCTGCGCAGCTGGAGCGATTTGCACTGGTTGGACAGCCTGGACAGCGACAATCTGTCACGCGCCTTGAAATACTTGGGATCGGTCTCCATATTGAGCTGAGTCCTTGCAATTGCCGTCTATCCTTGGGGGTGTGACGGCCATAAGCTATCTATTTTCCGAATTTTATTATTGATCCTTAAAGGAGTGCGGCACATGTCAAAAGGGCATTCGCTACAAGACCCTTACTTGAATACTTTACGTAAAGAGAAAGTTGGGGTTTCCATCTACCTGGTTAACGGTATCAAGCTGCAAGGCACGATCGAGTCGTTCGACCAGTTCGTGATCCTGCTGAAAAACACCGTCAGCCAGATGGTTTACAAGCACGCTATCTCGACAGTCGTTCCAGTTCGTCCAATCCGTCTGCCTAGCGCAGCAGGTGATGAACAGGGTGACGCTGAGCCAGGTAACGCCTGATAGGAGTCTCCTTTGTTCTTTGAGCGCCACGGTGGTGGTGAGCGAGTAATCCTCGTTCACTTGGATGGACAGGACCCTGAGGCGCGCGAAGATCCGCAGGAGTTTCAGGAGTTGGCAAATTCGGCCGGCGCCGAGACCGTTGCGTTTTTTAACGTACCGCGTCATCGGCCAACCGCCAAATACCTGATAGGCAGCGGCAAGGTCGAGGAACTGCGCGACCTGGTTCACGCCGAAGAAGCCGATCTGGTGATCTTCAATCACACCCTCACGCCCAGTCAGGAACGTAACCTCGAACGTGTTTTCGAGTGTCGCGTGATCGACCGCACCGGTCTGATTCTCGATATTTTCGCCCAGCGCGCCCGTACCCATGAAGGCAAGCTCCAGGTAGAACTGGCCCAGCTTGACCACATGAGCACCCGGTTGGTACGCGGCTGGACTCACCTTGAACGCCAGGGTGGTGGCATCGGCATGCGCGGCCCGGGTGAAACCCAGCTGGAAACCGACCGCCGCCTGCTGCGGGTGCGCCTGCGCCAGATCAAGGGCCGCCTGGAAAAAGTACGCAGCCAGCGCGAACAATCACGCCGTGGTCGCTCGCGTGCGGATATCCCTACCGTGTCCCTGGTGGGCTATACCAACGCCGGCAAATCCACGCTGTTCAACAACGTGACGAAATCGGACGTGTACGCGGCCGACCAACTGTTCGCCACCCTTGACCCGACCTTGCGCCGTTTGGATATCGACGACCTGGGGCCGATTGTCCTGGCCGACACAGTAGGTTTCATTCGTCATTTGCCCCACAAGCTGGTCGAGGCATTTCGGTCTACGCTCGAAGAGTCGAGCAATTCCGACCTGCTGTTGCACGTGATCGATGCGGCCGAACCGGATCGCATGTTGCAGATCGAGCAAGTGATGGTGGTGCTGGGCGAGATTGGTGCACAAGACTTGCCGATCCTCGAGGTCTATAACAAACTCGATTTGCTTGAGGGCGTTGAGCCGCAAATCCAGCGCGATGAAGACGGCAAGCCCCAGCGGGTATGGCTGTCGGCGCGCGATGGCAGTGGTCTGGAGTTGCTTGAACAAGCGATTGCCGAACTGCTGGGCAGCGATTTGTTTGTCGGCACCTTGCGCTTGCCGCAACGTTTTGCTCGACTGCGTGCACAGTTTTTCGAACTGGGCGCCGTACAGAAAGAAGAATACGACGAAGAAGGTGTCAGCTTGCTGGCCGTTCGATTGCCGCGCTCGGAGCTGAATCGGCTGGTCAGCCGTGAAGGTGTGGTACCGACAGAGTTCATCGAACAACACACTTTGCAATAAAAGCCTCCGAAAGCGGTTGTGCCGCAGTAGCAGGCATTCTGTAGCATTGGTCGGCGCGCCGTGGGTGCGTCTTTGCTTTATCAGATGGAGAGCGCTATGGCTTGGAATGAGCCGGGTGGCAACTCGAATAATCAGGATCCTTGGGGTGGTAAACGCCGCAATAATGGCGACCGCAAGGGGCCACCAGATCTCGACGAGGCCTTCCGAAAGCTGCAGGAAAGCCTGAATGGGTTGTTCGGTGGTGGAAAAAAACGTGGTGGCGGTGACGACGGCGGTCGCACAAGCAAGGGCGGCGGCTATGGCCTGCTGGGCCTCGGGCTTGTCGTGCTCGCAGCCGTGTGGCTGTACAGCGCCGTGTACGTGGTGGACGAGCAGGAGCAGGCTGTTGTGCTGCGCTTCGGCAAGTACTACGAGACTGTCGGGCCAGGCCTGAACATCTATTTCCCGCCGATCGACAAGAAGTACATGGAGAACGTCACGCGTGAGCGTGCCTACACCAAGCAGGGCCAGATGCTGACCGAAGACGAGAACATCGTCGAAGTGCCGCTGACCGTGCAGTACAAGATCAGCAACCTGCAGGACTTCGTGCTGAACGTTGATCAGCCGGAAATCAGCCTGCAACACGCAACCGAAAGTGCCCTGCGCCATGTGGTGGGTTCCACCGCCATGGACCAGGTGCTGACCGAAGGTCGTGAATTGATGGCCAGCGAGATCAAGGAGCGCCTGCAGCGGTTCCTCGATACCTACCGCACCGGCATCACCGTCACTCAGGTGAACGTACAGAGCGCAGCTGCACCGCGCGAAGTGCAGGAAGCCTTTGATGACGTGATCCGCGCCCGTGAAGACGAGCAGCGTTCGCGCAACCAGGCTGAAACCTACGCCAACGGTGTCGTACCGGAAGCCCGTGGTCAGGCCCAGCGTATCCTTGAAGATGCCAACGGTTACCGCGACGAAGTGGTCTCCCGCGCCAAGGGTGAGGCGGATCGCTTCACCAAACTGGTTGCCGAGTACCGCAAGGCTCCGGAAGTCACGCGTGAGCGTCTGTACCTGGACACCATGCAGGAAGTTTTCAGCAACACCAGCAAGGTTCTCGTGACCGGCAGCAAAGGTGGGCAGAACAACCTGCTGTACCTGCCGCTGGACAAGATGATCGAAGGTGGTCGTAGCGGCACCAGCGCACCGTCCAGCAGCTCGAATGCCGCTGCCAACGAAGCGAGCGCCCGTGCGGCCGCTGACTTGCTGCAACAGCAAACACGTACCAGGGAGAGTCGTTGATGAGCAATAAATCGCTGACCGCCCTGATTGTGGGCGTCGTCGTGGTCATCGCTGCCTGGAACTGCTTCTACATCGTGTCTCAGACCGAGCGCGCGGTGTTGCTGCAATTCGGTCGTGTGGTGCAGGCGGATGTCCAGCCGGGCCTGCATGTGAAAGTCCCCTACGTGAACCAGGTGCGCAAGTTCGACGGCCGCCTGATGACCCTGGATGCACCGACACAACGCTTCCTCACCCTGGAAAAGAAAGCCGTGATGGTTGACGCCTACGCCAAGTGGCGCGTCAAGGATGCCGAGCGCTTCTACACCGCGACCTCCGGCCTCAAGCAGATTGCCGACGAGCGTTTGTCGCGCCGTCTGGAATCGGGCCTGCGTGACCAGTTTGGTAAACGCACCCTGCACGAGGTGGTATCCGGTGAACGTGATGCGCTGATGGCTGACATCACCCGTTCGCTGAACACGATGGCAGAAAAAGAGTTGGGCATTGAAGTGGTTGATGTCCGGGTCAAGGCTATCGACCTGCCGAAGGAAGTGAACCGCAGCGTGTTCGAGCGTATGAGCACCGAGCGTGAGCGTGAAGCCCGTGAGCACCGCGCCAAAGGTAACGAGTTGGCTGAAGGTATCCGTGCGGATGCCGACCGTCAGCGCCGTGTACTGCTGGCAGAGGCTTATCGCGAGTCTGAAGAGGCTCGTGGTGACGGCGACGCTCAAGCTGCGGCGATCTACGCCAAGGCTTACGGCCAGGACCAGGAGTTCTACGCGTTCTACCGTAGCCTGCGTGCCTACCGTGAAAGCTTCGCGAACAAAACCGACGTCATGGTGCTGGACCCAAGCAGCGACTTCTTCCGCTACCTGGAAAAGTCCAAGTAACCAAGCCTGTGACCTTAGGGCGCACTCCGTCGGGCGGCTAAAATGCCTGGCGGGGTGATCCTTTCAGAAAACGGGTGTATGATGCGGCAGCCGGGAAATTCCCGGCTTTTTTGCGTCTGCATGTTTGATTCGGCAGGCGCCACAGGTTTTTCGAGGAAAGTGCCCGACGAGGCCGCTGGCAGGCCGTTCGTCACGTCGCTCTTGCGCGTGGATTATGCAAAGCGTGGGTATTTTCTGCTTCACTCAAGGCTCGGCCGAGGGCTGGCCGCCCGGATCATAGGGGAATGGCGTAATGGCAACGGTAGACCGCTGGCTGCTGCCAGATGGCATCGAAGAAGTACTGCCACCAGAAGCTGCGCGCATTGAAGTAGCGCGTCGCCAGGTGTTGGATCTGTTCCAGAGCTGGGGTTACGAGTTTGTCGTGACCCCCCATATCGAGTACCTGGAATCCCTGCTGACCGGCGCGGGCCAGGACCTGGATCTGCGCACCTTCAAGGTCATCGACCCGCAATCGGGCCGGCAAATGGGTTTCCGTGCCGACATCACGCCGCAGGTGGCGCGCATCGATGCGCACACCCTGCGCCGCGAAGGCCCGAGCCGCCTGTGCTACGCCGGCAGCGTGCTGCATGCTCAGCCGCGTGCATTGTCGTCTTCGCGCAGCCCGATCCAGTTGGGCGCCGAGTTGTACGGTGATGCCAGCCCGAGCAGCGACGTTGAAGTGATCAGCCTGATGCTGGCCATGCTGCAACTGGCCGATGTGCCGGATGTACACATGGACCTGGGCCACGTTGGTATCTACCGTGGTCTGGCCCGTGCGGCTGGTTTGTCCGGTGAAGTGGAGCAACAGTTGTTCGATGCCTTGCAGCGCAAGGCGATCGATGAAGTCATCGCCCTGACTGCAGGCGTGCCTGCGGACCTGGCCGACATGCTGCGCGCACTGGTGAACCTGTGCGGTGGCCGTGAAGTGCTGGTGGCTGCCCGTGAGCGCCTGGCCAATGCGCCGGCGCCGGTATTGGCTGCACTGGATGATGTGTTTGCGATTGCCGAGCAGTTGTCGGCGCGCTTCCCCGAGTTGCCGCTGTATTTCGACCTGGGTGAGTTGCGCGGCTATCACTACCACACCGGTGTGGTGTTTGCCGTTTTTGTGCCGGGTGTTGGCCAGGCCATCGCCCAGGGCGGTCGTTATGACGATATCGGCGCTGACTTCGGTCGCGCACGTCCGGCGACTGGCTTTTCTACCGATTTGAAAACCCTGGTGACCCTGGGGCGTGCTGAGGTCGAGCTGCCGTCTGGTGGCATCTGGATGCCCGACAGTACGGACGCAGCACTCTGGCAGCAGGTTTGCCAGTTGCGCAGTGAGGGTCAGCGTGTTGTCCAGGCTTTGCCTGGGCAGCCATTGGCCGCCGCCCGTGAAGCGGACTGCGACCGGCAATTGATTCTGCAGAACGGGCTTTGGCAAGTATCGCCACTGGCTTCTTGAGTTTTCCTGCCGGCCATCGCCGGCACCAAGTTTGCGCGAATGAGGACAAGTGTTATGGGTAAGAATGTCGTAGTCCTGGGCACCCAATGGGGTGATGAGGGCAAAGGCAAGATCGTTGATCTGCTGACCGAACATGCTGCCGCCGTAGTGCGCTACCAAGGTGGCCACAACGCTGGCCACACCCTGGTCATCGATGGCGAAAAAACCGTTCTGCACCTGATCCCGTCGGGCGTGCTGCGCGAAGGCGTGCAGTGCCTGATCGGCAACGGTGTTGTGGTTGCACCTGACGCCCTGCTGCGTGAGATCACCAAGCTGGAAGAGAAAGGCGTACCGGTGCGCGAGCGCCTGCGTATCAGCCCGTCCTGCCCGCTGATCCTGTCCTTCCACGTTGCGCTGGACCAGGCCCGTGAAAAGGCGCGTGGCGAGCTGAAGATCGGCACCACCGGTCGCGGCATTGGCCCGGCTTACGAAGACAAGGTTGCACGTCGTGGCCTGCGTGTGGGCGACCTGCTCAACATGCCGCGCTTTGAAGACAAGCTGCGTGAGCTGGTGGATTACCACAACTTCATGCTGGTGGGTTACTACAAAGAGCCGGCCATCGAGTTCGAAAAGACTCTGGCTGAGTGCAAGGAATACGCTGAGCTGCTCAAGCCGCTGATGCTGGACGTGACCGCCGAGCTGCACGACCTGCGTCGCGCCGGCAAAGACATCATGTTCGAAGGCGCCCAGGGTTCGTTGCTGGACATCGATCACGGCACCTATCCGTACGTAACCAGCTCCAACACCACCGCGGGTGGCGTTGCGACCGGTTCGGGCGTTGGCCCGATGTTCCTGGACTACATCCTGGGCATCACCAAGGCTTACACCACGCGCGTGGGTTCGGGCCCGTTTCCGACTGAGCTGTTCGACGCAGTCGGCGCGCACCTGGCCAAGCAAGGTCACGAGTTCGGTGCTACCACTGGCCGCGCCCGTCGTTGCGGCTGGTTCGACGCCGTTATCCTGCGCCGCGCTATCGATGTGAACAGCATCTCGGGCATCTGCCTGACCAAGCTGGACGTTCTCGACGGCCTGGAAACCATCAACATCTGCATCGGCTACAAAGATGCCGAAGGCAAGGATGTTGCACCGACCGACGCTGACAGCTACGTAGGCCTGCAGCCTGTGTACGAAGAAGTGCCGGGCTGGACCGAATCGACCGTGGGCGTCAAAACCCTGGAAGAGCTGCCAGCCAACGCCCGTGCCTACATCAAGCGTGTTGAAGAGCTGATCGGCGCGCCGATCGACATTATTTCGACAGGCCCGGACCGCAACGAGACCATCGTTCTGCGTCACCCGTTCGCTTAATAAGCTGTTGATGTAAAAAGCAAAGGGCTCCTTCGGGAGCCCTTTTTTGTGGCCGGCTGGCAATCGGCACGACCCTTGCTACGGTTCTTTCTTTCGCGGTGCTATCAAATTAATGGCACCCGTGGTGGAGGGATTTACCGTGTCTGCCGTTCTCTCATTGTTACAAAGCCGGCTGTTGCGGCCGGTGTTCGTTACCCTAGGTATCGCTCTTTTGGTGCAAGTGCTGGTGGCCGTTGCCCTGACGCGAAGCACCGTGACGGCGTTGGAAGCGGATTTAAGCAGCCGCCTGGGTGCCGACAGCCAGAAACTGTCTGGCGAGCTGGCGCAAGCCGGCAAGGAAGTCACCTCGAGCCTGGACAGCTTGTCTTCGAGCACGCGCCAGCGTCTGACCGCAGGGCTTTCCACGCGCCTGCAAGAGGAGCAGAAGCAACTGCGTGCGACCCTGGAAAAAGACCTGCAGGACTCGGCCAATGACATGGCCCAACTGCTGGCGTCGGTGGCGCCCCGCGCCATGTGGGACAGCGACGTGCCGACATTGTCGGAGTTTGCCCGGCGCGCCCAGCGTAATCCCAACGTGTTGTTCGTGGTGTATGACGACGCCGCTGGCGAGCACCTGACCCGTTACCTCAATCGCGAAAACCCGATCAACCAGGCACTGCTCGACAAGGGCAAGGGCGACCGAGCCTTGGATAAGGTCCTGGATGCGGCTAAAAACGACCCTTCGGTGTTCTACGTCGAGGCGTCCATCAGCCCCAACGGCACGGAGATCGGCAAAGTCCGCATGGGCGTCTCGACCAAAGCCGTAGAGGCCGACCTGGCGGCGCTGGACAAGCGTTTTGCCGCACTGATCGCGAGCAGTGATCAGTTGGTCGGTGACAGCCTCAAAGGCGCCGCCGCCGACAGCGCAGCGGCCATGGGCGCGCGCCTGCAATCGGCGCAAGCCACTGCCACCCAGATGACCGCCAACACCAGCAGCGCCGTACAGGACGCTGCGGGAGCGTTGCGCTGGCGCATCGGCCTGGGGCTCGCCATTGTCGGGTTTGGCGTATTACTGCTGATCGCCATCGTGCTGGGGCGCCGTGTGGTCAATCGGCTGAAGTTGTTGATTGCCGCTATGGACGACCTGGCGGCGGGCGAGGGCGACCTCACCAAGCGTGTGCAGATCAACAGCAAGGACGAAATCGGCGACATGGCCTCGGCGGTCAATCGCTTTGTGGATAAGTTGCAGCCAATCGTGCGTGAGGCCGGCGATGTGGCACAGCGCACCGGCGTCGAAATCGGCGCCATGACCTTGCGCAATGCCGGGGCTGACAAGGCGGCCGGTTTGCAGCGCGACGAAGTTGCCGAAAGCTTGCGCGCTCTGTCGCAAATGGCCGATGAGGCCCAGGCCGAAAGCCATGCAATGCAGGCAGCGTTGCAGCAGGTGGTGGGTATTCGCCAGGCCACGGACGAAAACTCACGGACCTCGGCTGAGGTCGGCAGCCTGATCGAAGCGCTGGCGGGGCAAGTGCAGGCCGGTTCCCAGGTGATCGAGCGGTTGGCGCAGCAAAGCGAGCAGATCGAAGTGGTGTTGACGGTGATTCACGGGATTGCCGAGCAGACCAACCTGCTGGCCCTGAATGCGGCGATTGAAGCGGCGCGTGCCGGTGAGACCGGGCGAGGTTTTGCGGTGGTGGCGGACGAAGTGCGGGCGCTGGCGAGTAAAACCCAAAGCTCCACTGGGGATATCCAGGCGCATATCGTGGCGTTGCAGCAGGGCGCACGGGAAGCGGTGGAAACCATCGGCAAGGCCGGGCGCCAGGCGAATGAAGGGTTGTTGGTGCTGCGCGACAGTGTGCGCTTGCAACAGTCGGTGCAGGCTTCGGTGGAGCAAGTGCATGCGGCGATTGGCCTGGCGACGCGTGCGGCCGAGCACCAGGCCCAGGGCGCGCATGCGGTGCGTGGCCGGGTCGAGGTGATCCACGCCCAGGCCGAGCGGGCCGCGCAGGCGGTGGTGGAGACGACGGCCAGTGGCAAGGTGCTGGATGGGTTGGCAGCGCAGTTGAAGGCGAGTTTGGGGCAGTTTCGGGCTTAGCGTCGTCTGCGCCGGCCTCATCGCAGGCAAGCCAGCTCCCACATTTGACCGAGTTCCAGCGTTGGAATGCAATCGAATGTGGGAGCTGGCTTGCCTGCGATAGCGGTCTCAGCGGCTCAAATACATCCGCGTCGTCAGCAGATACACCGGCAACCCCGACACCAGAATCAACAGCGCCGCATACGGCGCCGCCGCCGCAAACTCAACATTCGAGGTATGCGCCCACACGGCAGTCGCCAGGGTATTCAGCCCCGTAGGGCTGAGCAGCAAAGTCGCCGTCAGCTCCTTCATCGCATCCAGAAACACCAACGCGAACGCCGCCCCCAAGGCCGGGAAAATAATCGGCAAGGTCACCCGGCAAAACGCGCTGAACGACGAGGAGCCCAGCGTGCGTGCCGCCTCCTCCAATTGCGGCGCAGCTTTGTTCAGTGCGGTTCGAATCGGCGCCTGAGCGAGCGGCAAAAACAATAGCGCATAAGCAATCAGCAGCAGCGCCGAGGTCTGATACAGCGCCGGCACATAGTGCAGGGCGAAATACACCAGTGTCAGCGCAATCACCAACCCTGGCAGGGCATGCAGCAGATAAGGCAGGCGCTCAGCCCAAATCGCCAACTGGCCTTTGTAGCGCACCACCAGCAGCCCCACCGGTACAGCTAATACCAGGCAAAGTGCAGCGCCGCCCAACGACAGTGCCAGAGAGGACAGCAGCGCCTCACCAATTTCGGCCACCGGGAATGCCGCCGATGAGCCCACTGCCAGCCAGTAAGCGAGCATCCCCAGCGGAATGCCGCTGCCAATGATCGCCAGCGCCAGGCAGTACAGCTGGCCCACGGTCGACCATTTGCCCAGCTTGACCTGTTCAGCATGCCGCGCCGCGCCCTGGCCGATGCGCACATGCCGGCCTTTGCCGCGCACCCGCAGCTCCAGCCACAGCAGCGTCAGGCACATCACCAGCAGCACCGCCGAGAGCATCGCGGCATTGGCGTTGCTGAATTCCAGTTCGAACTGTTGGTAGATCGCGGTGGTAAAGGTTTGCAGGCCGATGATCGACAGCGCGCCGAATTCCACCAGCATATGCAGCGCGATCAGCAGGGCTCCGGCCAGCAGCGAGGGCCAGAGCAACGGCAGTGTAATTCGGAAAAAAACGCCCCAGCGATTCAGTCCCAGCGTGCGGGCCGACTCTTCAAGGGATGGATCAAGATTGCGCAATGTCGCCGCCACCGGCAGAAACACCAGTGGGTACTTGGACAGGGTCATCACCAGTATTGCCCCGCCAAGCCCTTCGAAGTTGGCGCTCAGCGAGACCCAGGTAAAGCTGCTGACAAAGGCCGGTACCGCAAACGGCAGGCACAGGATTACTCCCCAGATGCGTCGCCCCGGCAGGTTGCTGCGCTCCAGTAGCCACGCCAGTGACAGGCCGATCACGCCGCAAGCCACCGTCACCCCAACCATCAAAGCCAAGGTGTTGCGCAACAGCCCGAACACATACGGCCGCCACAGCAGGTGCACCGCCTCCGCCCAGCCGGCCTGCCAGGCCTTGGTCCCGACATATACCAGCGGCAGCAGGCTCAGGCCAACCAGAAACAGCACGGGTAACAACAACCAGATCGACGGGCGTTTGCGCCGGGGGGTGAACACCCCGGCGGGTAGCGATGGGTTCATCAGTTCAAGCCAACGTCACGTTCCAGGTCCAGGGCTTCTTCGGCGTTGCCAAGGTCTGCCGGGGTGACTTTCGGCGGTTGCAGCTCGCTGAACGGCTTGAGGCCGCGATTGGATTGCATGCCCTTGCGTAGCGGGTATTCGGCCGAGGTATTGGTGATGACGCGCTGGCCTTCTTCACTGGCCATGAATGCCAGGAGTTGCTGGGCTTCTTTGGGGTGCTTGCTGGATTTGAGCGCCGCCGCCGAGGACACGGTGATCAGGCCGCCCACATCGCCATCGGTGAAGTAATGCAGCTGAGAATCCAGGTTGGTTTTTTCTTTCTTCAGGGCGAACCAGTAGTAGTTGTTCACCAGCACGGTGGCCACTTCGCCGTTTTCCACGGCCTTGAGCGCGACCATATTGTTGCTGTACACCTTGCCGAAGGCGCGCAGGCCGGTCAGCCATTCTTCAGCAGCTTCGCGACCGTGCAGCTTGATAATCGCCACGGCCTGCTCCTGAAATGCGCCACTGGTGGGCACGAAGCCGACTTTGCCTTGCCACTCGGGGCCAGCGAAATCGAGTACCGATTTGGGCAGGTCTTTTTCGGCGATCAGTTTGGGGTTAAAGGCCACGACGCGGGTACGAGCGGTCACGCCCATCCAGTCACCGTTGCTGCCGACGTAATCCTTGGGCAATACGTCCAGCGTGCTCGCATCAATCTTGGCCAGCAGGCCTTGCTCGCCGAGTTTGTTCAGCGGCGGCGATTCTTCTGTGTAGATCACATCGGCAGGGGAGCGCTCGCCTTCTTCCACGACCTGGCTGGCGAGCTGGTTGCTGCTGCCTTTGCGCACGTTGACGTGAATGCCGGTCTTGGCTTCGAAGGCCTTGGCGAGTTCATCGCCGACTTCTTTGTGCTGGCCGTTGTACAGGGTCAGGGACACCTTGTCGGCGGAGTAGGCGGTGGGCGAGAGCAGCGTCAAGCCAAGCAGGGTGAGGGTCAGGCCACGCAGAAGGGATGTCTTGAGACGGTTATCGCGGATCATCATCCGAAGTGTTCCTCGCTTGTATGCAACAAATCATTGCAAGGATAAACGATAAAACTTCTCAAGTGCGGATGAGGGGAGAATCCTTGGGGAAGTTTTCAAACCCCGGAAACGAAAAAACCCGCTTTCGCGGGTTTGATCTGAATTTGGTGCCCAGGAGAAGACTCGAACTTCCACGACCTTGCGATCACCAGCACCTGAAGCTGGCGTGTCTACCAATTTCACCACCTGGGCATTATCAACAACGCTTGCGCTGTTGATGGAGCGAACTATACGGAGCGCTTTTTAATCTGTAAACCCCTGATATCAAAAATATAATTCAATATTCTTGTTAAAAATCAGAGGCCTGAAACGAAAAAACCCGCTTTCGCGGGTTTAATCTGAATTTGGTGCCCAGGAGAAGACTCGAACTTCCACGACCTTGCGATCACCAGCACCTGAAGCTGGCGTGTCTACCAATTTCACCACCTGGGCAGCATCAACAACGTTGCCGTCGTCGATGGCGCGCACTATACGGAGGCGATTTTGAGCTGTAAAGCCCTGCGATGAAAAAAGCCCGGAAAATTTCGCCAATGGTCATTCAAGGCGCTTTCCGAGGGCTGCAAAGGCCTTTTAAACGCTTGTTGACACCTGAAATTTCCCGTTTCAATACGCGTATGCCAAACTAACCCGCATATAGACAAGGTGAAAACTCTCTAATGGCCGATTGGCAGTCCCTCGATCCCGAGGCCGCTCGTGAAGCGGAAAAATATGAAAACCCTATTCCTAGCCGCGAACTGATCCTGGCGCATCTCGCCGATCGTGGTTCGCCTGCTAGCCGCGAGCAGTTGGTTGAAGAGTTCGGTCTGACCACCGAAGACCAGCTCGAAGCCCTGCGCCGCCGGTTGCGTGCCATGGAGCGCGATGCTCAACTGATCTACACCCGTCGTGGCACCTATGCGCCTGTGGATAAGCTCGACTTGATCCTGGGCCGCATCGCCGGCCATCGGGATGGCTTCGGCTTCCTGATCCCGGATGACGGCAGCGACGACCTGTTCATGAGCCCGGCGCAAATGCGCCTGGTATTCGACGGCGACCGTGCCCTGGCCCGCGTTTCCGGCCTGGACCGTCGTGGTCGCCGTGAAGGCGTGATCGTCGAAGTGGTGTCCCGTGCCCACGAGTCCATCGTTGGCCGTTACTTCGAAGAAGGCGGCATCGGCTTTGTAGTGCCGGATAACCCGAAGGTCCAGCAGGAAGTGCTGATCACCCCGGGTCGCAATGGCGCCGCCAAGGTCGGCCAGTTCGTCGAGGTGAAAATCACCCACTGGCCAACCGCGCGCTTCCAGCCACAGGGCGATATTGTTGAAGTGGTCGGCAACTACATGGCGCCGGGCATGGAAATCGACGTTGCGCTGCGCACCTACGATATTCCTCACGTCTGGCCGGAGGCTGTGCTCAAGGAAGCCGCCAAGCTCAAGCCGGAAGTGGAAGAGAAAGACAAAGAAAAACGCATCGACCTGCGCCATCTGCCGTTCGTCACCATCGACGGCGAAGATGCCCGCGACTTCGACGATGCGGTCTATTGCGAAGCCAAGCCTGGCAAGCTGCGCCTGTTCTCCGGCGGCTGGAAGTTGTTCGTCGCGATTGCCGACGTCTCCAGCTATGTGAAGATCGGTTCGGCCCTGGATAACGAAGCCCAGGTGCGCGGCAACTCCGTGTATTTCCCTGAGCGCGTGATCCCGATGCTGCCTGAGCAGCTGTCCAACGGCCTGTGCTCCCTGAACCCGAAAGTCGACCGTTTGGCCATGGTGTGCGAGATGACCATCTCCAAAACCGGCGAAATGACCGACTACCAGTTCTACGAAGCGGTGATCCACTCCCAGGCGCGCCTGACCTACAACAAGGTCAGCACCATCCTGGAAGCGCCGAAGACCAGCGAAGCCAAGGCCCTGCGTGGCGAATATGCCGACGTAGTGCCGCACCTCAAGCAGCTTTACGCGCTGTACAAGGTGTTGCTGGGCGCACGTCATGTACGTGGCGCAATCGACTTTGAAACCCAGGAAACCCGGATTGTCTTCGGTTCCGAGCGCAAGATCGCGGCCATTACGCCGACCACGCGTAACGATGCGCACAAGCTGATCGAGGAGTGCATGCTGGCGGCCAACGTGGCCACCGCAGAGTTCCTCAAAAAGCACGAAATTCCTGCCCTGTACCGCGTGCACGACGGCCCGCCGCCGGAGCGTTTGGAAAAACTGCGCGCTTTCCTCGGTGAGCTTGGCCTGTCCCTGCACAAAGGCAAGGACGGCCCGACGCCGAAGGATTACCAGGCGCTGCTGGCCAGCATCAAGGACCGTCCGGATTACCACGTGATCCAGACCGTGATGCTGCGCTCTCTGAGCCAGGCGGTGTACAGCGCCGATAACCAGGGCCACTTCGGCCTGAATTACGAGGCGTACACCCACTTCACTTCGCCGATTCGTCGTTACCCGGACCTGCTCACGCACCGGGCGATCCGCAGCGTGATCCACTCCAAGCAGAACACCCCGCACGTCAAGCGCGCCGGTGCCATGACCATTCCGAAGGCACGGATCTATCCGTACGACGAAGCGGTCCTGGAACAGCTGGGCGAGCAGTGCTCCATGAGCGAGCGCCGCGCCGACGAAGCCACCCGCGACGTAGTGAACTGGCTCAAGTGCGAGTTCATGAAAGACCGCGTGGGCGAGTCGTTCCCTGGTGTGATCACTGCCGTGACGGGTTTTGGCCTGTTCGTCGAGCTGACCGACATTTACGTCGAAGGCTTGGTGCACGTCACTGCGCTGCCGGGCGATTACTACCACTTCGACCCTGTGCATCACCGCCTGGCGGGCGAGCGTACCGGTCGCAGCTTCCGTTTGGGTGACACCGTGGAAGTGCAGGTCATGCGCGTCGACCTCGACGAGCGCAAGATCGACTTCGGCATGCCCGACAAGCCGACCGAAACACCGACTGGCCGTAAAAAGCGTGGCAGCGAACCGACTGCGCCAGCCAGCAAAGGCAAGGGCGCGCCTGCGAAAGCAGCGGCCACCGAGCCTGCGCCAGCCAAGGCTGCTCGTCGTTCGTCCACCAAGGAGAAGGCCCCGGAGGCCTACCGCCCGAGCGATGCAGCGGCGAAAAACGCTGAAGTGCGCAAGAGCCGTGAGTTGAAGCAGCAGTTGCTCAACGAAGCCAAAAGCGGTGGTAAAGCGGCGTCTGGGGGAAAGTCCCACGGGGCGGAAAAGCCGTCGAGCAAACCGAGTAAACACCGTAAAGGCCCGCCTAAAGCGGGTTCGGCTCCCGCGAAAAGCGGCGGGTCGCGCAAACCTAAGGCCAAGTCATGAGTCTGGAAAAAATCTACGGCGTGCACGCCGTAGAAGCACTGCTGCGTCATCACCCTAAACGCGTCAAGCAGGTGTGGTTGGCCGAAGGCCGCAGCGAGCCGCGTGTACAAGCGCTGGTCGAGCTGGCTACGCAAAACAAGGTTGCCATCGGCCAGGCCGAGCGCCGTGAAATGGACGTGTGGGTCGAGGGCGTTCACCAAGGCGTGGTTGCGGACGTAAGCCCGAGCCAGGTCTGGGGCGAAGCGATGCTCGACGAGCTGCTCGACCGTACCGAAGGCGCACCGCTGTTGCTGGTGCTGGACGGCGTGACCGACCCGCACAACCTCGGCGCTTGCCTGCGTTCGGCCGATGCCGCCGGTGCGCTGGCGGTGATCGTGCCTAAGGACAAGTCGGCAACCCTGACGCCGGTCGTGCGTAAAGTCGCGTGCGGCGCGGCGGAAGTGATTCCACTGGTGGCCGTGACCAACCTGGCGCGTACCCTGGAGAAACTCCAGCAGCGCGGCCTTTGGATCGTGGGCACCGCAGGCGAGGCCGAGGTCAGCATTTATGACCAGGACCTCACCGGCCCGACTATCCTGATCATGGGTGCCGAAGGCAAAGGCATGCGTCGCCTGACCCGCGAGCATTGCGATTACCTGGTGAAATTGCCGATGGCCGGTAGCGTCAGCAGCCTCAACGTGTCGGTTGCCACCGGTGTGTGCCTGTTCGAAGCCCAGCGTCAGCGCGGTGCCAAGGCCAAGAGCAAGAAGTAACCCGATCAAAAATGTGCGGCCGGGCTTGTGTGGGAGCTGGCTTGCCTGCGATAGCATCACCTCTGTATCACTGATACACCGAGGTGCCTGCATCGCAGGCAAGCCAGCTCCCACAGAATTTCAGCTCCCGCAGTCGTTTCAGGGTGTTTGGAAGATTGTTCAAATAATCACCAATCACCTTGCGCCGTTTCTCCCCCTTCTCTACAATTGCGCCCCTTGCCTTCCTGGCAGGCACCTATGTGCCTCCCTGCGGCAAGATCCATAAGTGTCATTCACTCCTTGTCTGACCGTTTTTGAGCGGCAGGCTACAACCCGTAAGGAGCATTCATGCGTCATTACGAAATCATCTTTTTGGTCCACCCGGATCAAAGCGAGCAAGTCGGCGGCATGGTTGAGCGTTACACCAAGCTGATCGAAGAAGACGGCGGCAAAATCCACCGTCTGGAAGATTGGGGCCGTCGTCAACTGGCCTACGCAATCAACAATGTTCACAAGGCTCACTACGTGATGCTGAACGTTGAGTGCACTGGCAAGGCCCTGGCCGAGCTGGAAGACAACTTCCGCTACAACGATGCAGTGATCCGTAACCTGGTCATCCGTCGCGAAGAAGCCGTTACCGGCCAATCCGAGATGCTCAAGGCTGAAGAAAACCGCAGTGAGCGCCGTGAGCGTCGCGACCGTCCTGAGCACGAAGGCGCTGAAAGCGCTGATAGTGATGACAGCGACAACAGCGATAACGCTGACGAGTAATCCACGGACCTTTTAAGGAGCCTATCAAATGGCACGTTTCTTCCGTCGTCGTAAATTCTGCCGCTTCACCGCTGAAGACGTGAAAGAGATCGATTACAAAGATCTCAACACTCTGAAAGCCTACGTATCCGAGACCGGCAAAATCGTTCCAAGCCGTATCACCGGTACCAAAGCACGTTATCAGCGTCAGCTGGCCACCGCTATCAAGCGCGCCCGCTTCCTGGCCCTGCTGGCCTACACCGACAGCCACGGCCGCTGAGACCGGGCAGTCGACAAGTAGTAAGGGATTGAATGCATGCGCGCCTTAGCTGAGTTCATCATGCGCGGTCGCGTGCAGGCCACTCTGGTAGTGGCCGGATGTGCGGCATTGCCGCTGCTTTATTGGTTGGGTGCTGCTGCAGGTTGCCTTGTGCTCCTGCGGCGCGGTTTGAAGGACGCCCTTGGCGTTCTTGCCCTGGGATTGTTGCCGGCCTTGATCTGGTGGCTTCAATTCGGTGATCCACGGGTACTTCTGGTACTGCTGGGGTCATCGAGCCTTGCGTTGGTTTTACGCGCAAGTGAGTCCTGGGTCCGCACGCTGCTGGTCAGCGTGGCATTGGGGTTGGTGTACTCAGTGATGCTTGGCGCGGCTTTCCGCCCGCAAATCGAAGCGCTGTCGCAAGAGATCGTCAAGATCCTGCCGATGGCCCTCGGGGATCTCTACCAGCAATTGTCGGTAGATGAGCGAGCGCGGTTTGCGTCACTGATTGCCCCGGTCCTGACCGGCCTGATTGCGGCATTGTTGCAGGTCGTCAGCGTGCTGAGCCTGATTGTTGGGCGTTATTGGCAAGCGTTGTTGTACAACCCGGGTGGTTTTGGTCGCGAATTTCGCAGTATCAGAATCCCAGCGGGGCCGGCGATGTTGCTGCTGGCGTGCATGGTTGTCGGGCCGAACTTCGGCCCACAGATGGCCTTGCTGGCGCCGATTTGCAGTGTACCGCTGGTGTTTGCCGGGCTGGCCCTGATTCACGGGCTGGTTGCGCGAAAGCGCCTGGCCAAGTTCTGGCTGGTGGGGTTGTACGTCACGATGTTGCTGTTTATGCAGCTGATCTATCCGTTACTCGTGGTTTTGGCCATTGTCGACGGCCTGATTGATTTTCGCGGTCGTCTGGCGTCGAAAGACGCCGATAACGCGAACGGTGAAGGTTAAAAGTTAGAGGATTTTCACATGCAACTGATCCTTCTGGAAAAAGTCGCCAACCTGGGCAACCTGGGCGACAAAGTGAACGTTAAGGCCGGCTACGGTCGTAACTACCTGCTGCCATACGGCAAAGCCACCGCTGCAACCGCTGCCAACCTGGCTGCGTTTGAAGAGCGTCGTGCTGAGCTGGAAAAAGCCGCAGCAGACAAAAAAGCTTCGGCCGAAACTCGCGCTGCCCAACTGGCTGAGCTGGAAGTGACTATCACTGCCACCGCCGGTGACGAAGGCAAGCTGTTCGGTTCGATCGGCACCCACGACATCGCTGATGCACTGACCGCCTCCGGCGTTGAAGTGCAGAAGAGCGAAGTTCGTCTGCCGAACGGCACCATCCGCAACGTAGGCGAATTCGACGTAGCCGTGCACCTGCACGCTGAAGTTGAAGCCACCGTACGCGTTGTAGTGGTAGCAGCTTAAGCAACACCTAACTGACTGGCACCTCGCGTGCCAGGCGGTTAACATCGGGCACGATCCTGTTTACAGGTCGTGCCTTTTGTTTTTCTACACACCCCTAATTCCAAGTGGCCATGAACGATATTTCAGCTCCTGAGCAATACGATCTGCAAACCGCTGCCCTGAAGGTGCCGCCGCATTCCATCGAGGCCGAACAGGCCGTGCTCGGTGGCTTGATGCTGGATAACAACGCCTGGGAACGCGTGCTGGATCAAGTCTCGGACGGTGATTTCTATCGCCATGACCACCGCTTGATCTTCCGCGCCATTGCCAAGCTGGCCGACCAGAACTCGCCGATCGACGTGGTAACCCTGGCCGAACAGCTGGACAAGGAAGGCCAGACCTCCCAAGTCGGTGGTCTGGGCTACCTGGGTGAGCTGGCGAAAAACACGCCATCCGTCGCCAACATCAAGGCGTATGCGCAGATCGTTCGCGAGCGCGCCACCCTGCGCCAATTGATCGGTATCAGCACCGAAATCGCCGACAGCGCCTTTAACCCTGAAGGCCGCACTGCCGCCGAGATCCTCGACGAAGCTGAGCGCCAGATCTTCCAGATCGCCGAAGCGCGGCCGAAAACCGGCGGCCCAGTCAGCGTCAACGACCTGTTGACCAAGGCCATCGACCGCATCGACACCTTGTTCAACACCGACAACGCCATCACGGGTATTTCCACCGGCTACACCGACCTCGACGAGAAGACCAGCGGCCTGCAGCCGTCTGACTTGATCATCGTCGCCGGCCGTCCATCCATGGGTAAAACCACCTTTGCGATGAACCTGGTGGAAAACGCCGTGTTGCGCAGCGACAAAGCCGTCTTGGTTTACTCGCTGGAGATGCCAGGTGAATCGCTGATCATGCGTATGCTTTCCTCGCTTGGCCGTATCGACCAGACCAAGGTGCGAGCCGGTCGCCTGGAAGACGACGATTGGCCGCGCCTGACATCGGCGGTCAACTTGCTTAACGACCGCAAGCTGTTTATCGATGACACCGCCGGTATCAGCCCATCAGAGATGCGTGCACGTACTCGCCGGCTGGTGCGTGAGCACGGCGACATCGCCCTGATCATGATCGACTACCTGCAGCTGATGCAGATTCCAGGCTCCAGCGGTGACAACCGCACCAACGAGATTTCCGAAATCTCCCGGTCGCTCAAAGCCCTGGCCAAGGAATTCAACTGCCCGGTGGTGGCGCTGTCCCAGCTCAACCGTTCCCTTGAGCAGCGCCCGAACAAGCGCCCGGTGAACTCCGACTTGCGGGAATCCGGAGCGATCGAGCAGGATGCTGACGTGATCATGTTCGTGTACCGCGACGAGGTGTATCACCCCGAGACGGAGCACAAAGGCATTGCCGAGATCATCATCGGCAAGCAGCGGAACGGGCCAATCGGCTTTATCCGCCTGGCGTTTATCGGTAAGTACACGCGCTTCGAGAACCTGGCGCCGGGTAGCTATAACTTCGACGATGACGAGTAAGTTTCAGCGCCTGTAAGGGCCTCATCGCAGCATAGGTATCTACACAACCGGTTAACACGAAGTCTGTGGCAGGTGGGCTGTTGTGGCGAGCAGGCTTGTCCTGCGTTGGGCTGCGAAGCGGCCCCAGTACAAGCACGGCAATTTTGCTGAAAGTACTCAGCGTCTGTTTTTGGGGCTGCTTCGCAGCCCAACGCAGGACAAGCCTGCTCGCCACAGGAGAAATAGGCTGCTTTTAAAAGTTGTGTAGATACCTATGCTC